>CAZMML010000427.1:0-4341 GCA_964567335.1 uncultured Nannocystis sp.
CAGGGCGTGAAGATCAACGACAAGCACATCGAGGTGATCATCCGCCAGATGATGCGGCGGGTCCGGGTCAAGGATCCGGGGGACACCAACTTCCTCGCCGACGATCACGTCGAGCGGCAGATCTTCCAGCAGGAGAACCAGCGCGTCACTCAGCTCGGCGGCTCGCCGGCGACTGGTCAGGCGCTGCTGCTCGGGATCACGAAGGCGTCGCTCTCGACCGAGAGCTTCATCAGCGCCTCGTCGTTCCAGGAGACGACCAAGGTGCTCACCGAGGCGGCGCTGCAGGGGAAGATCGACTTCCTCCGCGGGCTCAAGGAGAACGTGATCATGGGGCGCCTGATCCCTGCCGGCACCGGCCTGACGGTCTACGACCGCCTGCACATGGTCTCCGACGACCAGGCGCAGCACGACCCCAACGCCGAGCCCATCGCGCGGCGCTCCAACGAGCGGGACTTGATCAACGTCCAGGATTGACAGGTGTTCCGCGCGATCGGCGCGGACCCTGTTTCGGGTGAAGCGATCTCCAAACCGACACCCAGGCTACCTCACATTCTACACCGCTAGGCGGCCACTGGCCCTCCTGGTGGCCCCCGCGGCGAACCTCGCTGGCGCGAGGATGCTTGATCTGGGGGTTCCCCACCTATATAAACAGCCCCCCGAGGCCCGAGGGGCAAAAGCGACCACGAGAATCTGGAAAGGCTTCACGGCGCATGCCGACGATCAATCAGCTTGTCCGCAAGGGACGCGAACTGCAGCACAAGAAGACCACCGCTCCGGCGCTCCGCGGGTGCCCGCAGAAGCGCGGCGTGTGTGTCCGCGTGTACACCTGCACGCCGAAGAAGCCGAACTCCGCGCTCCGCAAGGTCGCCCGCGTGCGCCTCACGAACGGGATGGAAGTGACGACCTACATCCCCGGTGAGGGCCACAACCTGCAGGAGCACTCGATGGTGCTGATCCGCGGCGGTCGCGTGAAGGACCTCCCCGGGGTTCGGTACCACGTGGTGCGCGGCACTCTCGACACGACCGGCGTCAACGGGCGCCGGCAGCGGCGCTCGAAGTACGGCGCCAAGCGACCCAAGTGAGCTGAAGGACCACCATGTCGCGCAAAGGCATCACGACTCGTACGCGTCCGCAGAACGACATCCGGTACACCGATCACCCGATCGACGTGAACCGGAACATCCACAAGTTCATCTGCGGCATCATGCGCGCCGGCAAGAAGTCGATCGCCGAGAAGATCGTCTTCGGCGCCTTCGACATCATCTCCGAGCGGACCAAGGACGATCCGGTGAAGGTGTTCGAGAAGGCTGTGGCGAACGTGTTGCCGCGGCTTGAGGTCCGCTCGCGGCGCGTCGGTGGTTCGAACTACCAGGTTCCGGTCGAGGTCCGACCCGAGCGGGGTCAGGCGCTCGCCTACCGCTGGCTGATCGGGTTCTCGCGTCAGCGGCCCGAGAAGACCATGCGTGAGCGTCTCGCCAACGAGATGCTCGACGCGGCGCAGAACCGTGGGGGCGCCGTGAAGAAGCGCGAGGACACCCACAAGATGGCCGAGGCCAACAAGGCCTTCGCTCACTACCGGTGGTAAGCTCTTCATGATCCACACGCGCGCGCCGCAAGACTGAGACAACCCTCGATTCTGCGCCGCCTTGGCACCTCCAGGTGCTTCGGCCGCAGATCCCGAGATGGGCCCCTCGCCTGCCAGATCCCCTCCAGTGTGGAGACGGATGGTCGGCGGAGCGGCCCTTGAGTCGTTCCTCCGAAGCTCATGGACACCCCCGACAACATCGCGGCCATCCGCGACATCGGCATCATGGCCCACATCGATGCCGGGAAGACCACGACGAGTGAGCGTGTGCTCTTCTATACGGGGATCTCTCATCGCATGGGCGAGGTCCACGACGGCAACACCGTGATGGATTACCTCCCGCAGGAGCAAGAGCGGGGGATCACGATCACGTCCGCGGCGACTTCATGCTTCTGGCGCGGGCACCGGATCAACCTGATCGACACGCCCGGGCATGTGGACTTCACCATCGAGGTCGAGCGCTCGCTCCGGGTCCTCGATGGCGCGGTCGCCGTCTTCGACGCGGTCGCCGGGGTGCAGCCGCAGAGCGAGACGGTGTGGCGACAAGCCGAGCGCTACCGGGTGCCGCGGATCGCCTTCGTCAACAAGATGGATCGCGTCGGGGCGACTCTCGGACGCACCGTCGAGATGATGCGAACGCACCTGCACACGCACCCGATCGTGGCGCAGCTGCCCGTCGGCAGCGAGGCGGCGTTCTCGGCGGTGGTCGACCTGCTGACGATGGAGGTCGTCGGGTGGGCCGACGAGCTCGGGACGCAGGTCGTGAGAGAGCCGCTCGCCGCGACCCACGGCCTTTACGCCGACGCAGTGCGGGCGCGCGAGGCGATGATCGAGGCGATCGCCGAGGTCGATGACGAGGTGATGACCGCGTTCGTCGAAGCGGGGACCAGCGGCGTGCCGATCGAGTTGCTGCGGGCGGGCATGCGCCGCGCGACGATCGCCAACAAGGGCGTGGTGGTGCTCTGCGGGACGGCGCTGAAGAACAAGGGGATCCAGCCGCTGCTCGACGCGGTCATCGACTACCTGCCCTCGCCCGCCGATATGCCGCCGGTGACCGCGCTTCGTAAGACAGACGGCGAGGCAGTGACGCGCAGGCCCGCATCGGACCAACCCCTCCTGGCGCTCGCGTTCAAGGTGCTCCACGACCCACACCGGGGTCCGCTCGTGTTCCTGCGCGTGTACTCGGGTGTCCTGCGGGTCAAGGACGCGATCCAGAACGTCACGCGCGACCGCAAGGAGCGGATCACCAAGCTCCTGCAGATGCACGCGAACAAGACTCAGGAGATCGACGAGGTGTCGGCCGGCAACATCGCCGCGGCGGTCGGGCTTCGCTTCACGACGACGGGTGACACGGTGGTGCTGTCGGGGGATCGGGAGCAGGTGATCTTGCCGGGCCTGGAGATCCCTGAGCCCGTGATTTTCCGCGCGATCGAAGCCCGGTCGGCGGCGGACCAGGCAGCCCTCAATGAGGCCCTCGACCGGATGCAGCGGGAGGACCCGAGCTTCACGGTTCGGGTTGATCCCGACTCTGGCCAGACCTTGATGGCCGGGCAGGGGGAGCTGCATCTCGAGATCATCGTCGACCGGATCGCCCGGGAGGCGCGGGTGGCGACCCATGTGGGCAAGCCGCAGGTGGCTTACCGGGAGGCTGTGGGGCAGCCCCGGGTGCACCGGATCGAGTACGACCGGGAGATCGGCGGAAAGCGGCAGTACGCGAAGATCGTGCTCTCACTGACCCCGCGGGCGCGCGGCACCGGCAACCAGTTCGTCAACAAGATCCCCGAGCCGGTGCGGGAGCGGGGCAAGATGGAGCCACCGAAGCTGCTCCCGGACATGATCGCGGCGGTTCGCGAGGGGGTTACGGACGCCCTGACGCGGGGACCCTTGCTGGGGTACCCGGTGGTCGATCTCGAGGTGGCTCTGGTCGACGGGACCTACGTGGAGGGTGACTCGAGCGCTGTGAGCTTCCGGGCGGCGGCCGCGATGGGCCTGATGGAGGCGCTGGAGCAGGCCGGACCTCGGCTCTTGGAGCCGGTCATGAAGGTCGAGGTCGAGACTCCCGAAGATTTTACCGGCCATGTGATGAACGATCTCGCCGGGCGCCGGGGCCGGGTTCTGGGGATGGAGCAGCGTCGGGGACTTCGGGTCATCGACGCAGAAGTTCCGTTGGCGGAGATGGTCGGGTACTCTACGGCCCTTCGTTCGGCCACCCAGGGCCGGGCCAGCTACACGATGCACTTCCGTCACTACTCGGAGGTCTCCGCCGACCTCCAGGCCGAGATCATCACGCAGACGCGGGGTTATTAGCGAAATCTCTCACTCGGGCGATGCGATCGGGCTTTTCCAAACCTTGACAAGCTGGTAGATCCCGCCCCCCGGACCAACTTCAACAGACGCTGAGCGAAGAAGAGCCATGGCTGCCAAGGAAACCTTTGTACGCAACAAGCCTCACGTGAACATCGGCACGATCGGGCACGTGGACCACGGGAAGACGACGCTGACGGCCGCGATCACGCGGGTGCTGAGCCTGAAGGGTCAGGCGTCGTTCATGGCGTACGACCAGATCGACAAGGCGCCGGAGGAGCGGGCGAGAGGGATCACGATCTCGACGGCGCACGTGGAGTACGAGTCGAACAAGCGGCACTACGCGCACGTGGACTGCCCTGGGCACGCGGACTACATCAAGAACATGATCACGGGTGCGGCCCAGATGGACGGGGCGATCCTCGTGGTGAGCGCGCCGGACGGGCCGATGC
>CAZMML010000428.1:0-4337 GCA_964567335.1 uncultured Nannocystis sp.
GATCGTGGCGCGCGAGGGCCAGGCGCTGCTCGTCGACGCGGGCCCGCCCGCGGGAGCGGAGGCGCTGCTGCACGCGCTCGCTAGCCAGGGCGTGTCGGTCGTCGACCTGTGGGTGGTCACCCACTTCGACACGGATCACGTCGGGGGGCTCGTCCGCGCGCTGGCGGGCGCTGACAACCTGCCTGGGACGGCGGATGACCTCGAGGTCCTCGAGCGCTGGGATCGCGGCGAGGCGGCGCTCCCCGAGACAGCGGCGGTCGCTGCGTACTTCGCGGCGTCCGCGCCGCGTCGCGCGGTTTCTGCGGGCGACCGATGGCGCACAGCCGGGCTCGTCGTCGAGGTCGTCCCTGCGGGGGCCGCGCCCGAGCGCGCCGCGGAGAACGCCCGCGGGGTCGCGTTGTGCGTGCAAGTGGAGTCGTTGCGCGTGCTCGTTTTGGGAGATCTGCCGGCGCCGCAGGTCGCGTCAGCGGCGCAGGCCTGCGGGCCGGTCGACGTGCTGTGGGCGAGCCATCACGGGAGCCGCAGCGGGATCTCGCAGGAGGTCGTGGCTGCGGCGGATCCGGCGCTGGTCGTCATCTCCGCCGGGACGGACAACCCCTTCTGCCACCCCCACGCCGAGACGCTCGATTTGCTCCACTCCCGGGCGGTGTGGGTCACAGGACTCGCAGGCGCGGGTCCGGAGGGCAGGTGCCCAGGTCTCGCGCTCCACTGGGGTTCCGAGCACCACCTGGCGGGCGGGGACATCTGGCTGCCCGCTCCGCGCTAGGCCGCGAGATGGTGCGATGTGTGCGGGCGCTGTTACACTTGCGCCCGCCTCTCCCCGGGTATGTCCTTCCTCCGTGTCACGGTCGGCGCCTTCATCATCTCGTCGCAGGTCGCCGCTTGCACCGGCTGGGTCGGCCACGGCAACACGTACTACCGACAGCGCGAGCGGGGGATCCACCACGAGGCGACCTACTCGTTCCTCAGCCCGGGGCCGCAGTGGAGCCCGCTGAAGCAGAAGGGCGTGCAGGTGGGCTGGTGGAACGAGGGCCTCGGCGCGGCGATCCTCCTCGATAGCCAGTGCGAGCGTCACGGCGACAGCACGCTCGAGCAGTTCACCGATCACCTGCGGATCGACTTCCGGGAGTGGGAGGTGCTCTCGCAGGAGCGGTTCTCGCTGGTCGGGCGCGACGCGGTGCGCAGCGTGGTGCTGGCGTCGATCGACGGCGTCGTCAAGACACAGATGGAGCTGGTCGTGGTGAAGAAGAACGGCTGCCTCTTCGACCTCGAGTACATCGCCCCGCCGCGCACGTTCGAGCGCGGGCGGGCGGCCTTCGCCCAGGTGGTGACGGGCTTTACCTACCCGATCCGGGGCGAGTGAGGCGCCGTGTTCGAGTACGTCGGCAGCTCCGTCCGCGCCGGGATCGACTGGGCCGGCGGGATCTCGATGATGCTGCTCAGGACGCTCGGGCGCGGCGTTCGCAGACCCTGGGGGGTGTACGACATCTTCTACCAGGTGGTCGCGCTCGGGGTCCGCTCCCTGCCGCTCTCGTCGCTGATGTCGCTCTTCGTCGGCATGGCGCTGACCTGGCAGTTCGGCGAGGCGCTGATGGACTTCGGGGCCAAGAACGCGGTCGGCTCGGCGGCCGCGCTGGCGCTGGTCCGCGAGCTCGTGCCGGCGATCATGGCGCTGACCGTCGGCGCCAAGATCGCCACCGGCATGACCGCCGAGCTGGGGTCGATGAAGGTGTCGGAGCAGATCGACGCGATCGCCTCGCTCGGCGCCGACCCGCTCAAGAAGCTGGTGTGGCCGCGCCTGGTCGCGTCGACGCTGGCGCTCCCGCTCCTCAACATCTACGGCAACGTGCTGGCGCTGATCGGCGGGGCCTTCATCGCCGACCTCGTCTTTGACGTCCCGGCCGAGTACTTCTATGAGACCTACATCGACGAGCTGGTGCCGATGGACTACGTCTCCGGCCTCGTCAAGTCCTTCACCTTCGGCGGCCTGGTGGGCATCATCGGCTGCTACCAGGGCTTCCAGACGAAGTTCGGCACCGAGGCAGTCGGGGTCTCGACGACCAACACGGTGGTCGCCACCAGCGTGGCGATCATCGTGTTCGACTTCGTGCTGACGACGATCTTCCTCCCGGTCGCCTAGCGGAGCAGGGTCATGGCGCCGATCATCGAGCTCAAGCAGGTCTACAAGCGCTTCGGCGACAACGTGATCTACGAGGACATGAGCTTCGAAATCCAGTCCGGGGAGACCTTTACGATCATCGGCGGGAGCGGCATGGGCAAGAGCGTGTGCCTCAAGCTGATGATCGGTTTGCTCCCCTACGACAGCGGGAGCATCACCTTCCAGGGGCAGGAGGTCGGCGACATGGGCGCCAACCAGCTCCGCGAGCTGCGCCGCCACGTGGCGATGGTATTCCAGGGCGGGGCTCTCTTTGACTCCATGAGCGTGCTCGACAACGTCACCTACGCGCTGCGCGAGCACACGAAGATGTCCGACGACGAGATGCTCGAGCGCGCGAGGGAGTGCCTCGACATGGTCGGGCTCGGGTACGACAAGGATATTCTCTATCGCATGCCCGCGAGCCTGTCGGGCGGGATGCGCAAGCGCGCGGCGCTGGCGCGGTCGATCGCCATCAAGCCCGAGGTTATCCTCTACGACGAGCCGACCACCGGCCTCGACCCCGCGAACAGCAACCGCATCGGCCAGATGATCCGCAAGCTACAGAGAGAGCTCGGCGTGACGAGCATCGTCGTGACCCACGACATGCCGATCGCGTTCGAGTGCTCGGACCGGGTGGCGATGCTCTACGATCGGAAGTTCCCCTTCATCGGCTCGCCCGCCGAGATCAAGGCCCACCCGTCGGACGAGGTGCAGGACTTCATCCAGGGCCGCTTCTACGAGGACAAGGACTGATGGCGAAGCGAAAGAGCGAGGCCCGCCTCAACATCATCGTCGGTCTCTTCGTGATCGGCCTCGGCCTCACCGGAGTCGTCTCGATCTTCATCATCGGCCAGGGCAAGGGGACCTGGAAGGAGAAGTCGCTCGTGTACGCCGACTTCCGCCAGGTCTCGGGCCTGAAGAAGGGCAGCCCGGTGCAGCTCGAGGGGATCGAGATCGGGGTCGTGCAGGACCGCGAGTTCGTCGAGCTCGACTACCCCTGCAACCCGACCACCGAGGACCGCGGCCGCTTCGGCCAGAGCCGCACCGACGACTGCGACCGGACCATGTTCTGCGCGCCCGAGGGCAAGTGCGCCGAGCTCGAGCCCTACTCCTTCAACAAGGACCTCCACCCGCCCTGCGAGGATGACACCCAGTGCCGCGAGGAGGAGGTGTGCATCACCGGCGACTTCCGCCGCCGCTACCGCCGCGTCTCGTGGACCGGCAACACCGGCGTGTGCGACGGCTACAGCACCCGCCACAAGCGGATCCGCGTCACCCTGAGCGTCTTCAGCGACATGCTGCGCCACATCCGCGAGGACAGCCGCGCGACGGTGTCGCAGAACGGCCTGCTCGGCGACCAGCTGGTCCAGATCTCGGTCGGCCGCGGCGAGCCGATCCCGAACCGCGGCCGGATCCAGACCACGCCCTCGATCATCGAGGAGCTCGACAACGTCAAGGAGCGCGTCGACGGGGTCTTCGGCAAGGTCGAGGAGGCGATCGGCGGGATCGCGGAGCTCGCCTCGGCCGTCGGCGACGAGCGGACGATCCGCAACGTCCAGGGCCTCCTCGCCAACCTCAACGAGGTGTCGCGCCAGGTCGCCGAGGGCAAGGGCCTGGTCGGCGCGCTCCTCAACGACGACACCTACGTGAAGGACTTCGGATCGACGCTCCGCAGCGTCCGCGACACGGCGTCGAACCTCAGCGGCTTCGTCGCCCGGGCGAAGGGCAGCATCACGAAGATCGACGACAACCTGCAGCCGCTGGTCGACGACGGCCGCAAGGTGATGTCCGACATCTCCACGGTCATCAAGGACCTCAAGGATCCCAACAACAAGAGCCTCGTCGCCAAGGCGCTCTACGACCAGGACGGCGCGATCGTGAAGGACCTCGAGGACACCCTCGACAACGTCCGCAAGGTGGTCGCCACGATCGAGAAGGGCGACGGCACCCTCGGCAAGCTGATCAAGGACCCGAAGGCCTACGACGACCTGGTAAAGATCCTCGGCAACATCGAGCGCAACAACGCGATCAAGCGCCTCGTCCGCTTCGTGGTCGAGAAGGACGAGGCCGCGAGCTCGGCGGCCCCGTCAGCCACGGTGAAGCCCTAGTGCCGCCGTCGGTACGTATCGATCCGCACGCACGCGGGCCCGAAGAGCCTCGAGCGGGCGTGGCGGCGGCG
>CAZMML010000429.1:0-4333 GCA_964567335.1 uncultured Nannocystis sp.
CGCCGTCCGCCCGCAGCGCCGCGGCCAGCTCGCTCAGCCCGTCCGTCGCCATCGCGCCTCCGCCGCCGCGGTCGCCAGCCGGTCGTCGAGCGCCGGGCTCAGCTCCCCGTGCAAAAAGAACGACTTGAGCGCCAGGTAGGCGGCGAGCTCGGGCTCGTGGGTGGCGACCCGACGGAGGCGCCGGAGCGTCGGGTGATCGGCCGCCAGCACCAGCGCGCGTCCGCTGGTCAACCAGCCGCCGCCGAGCTCGTCGATCTCGCGCAGCTTCGTCAGCGAGAAGGGCTCGGCCTGGGTGATCGCGGCGCGCCCGGCGACCCGCGAGTCGGGGTAGTCGAGGCGGCCGACCGTGACCTCGCGGAGCTTCAGGCCGCCGGCCTTCAGCAGCGCCGCGAGCGCGGCGCGGAGCGGGGCCCAGGCGGCGAGCTCGTCCGGGGGGAGCGGCGAGGCGGTGCAGAGGTCCTCGACCGGCGCGGGCGCCGCGGCGAGCGCGGCCTGCAGGAGAGCGACGAGGTCGTCGTCCGCGGCGCAGGCGACGACCACGTGGCCCTCCGCGAGCAGGAGCTCGGTGAGGCGCGAGGCGGCGCGCGCGCGCAGGCGCCGGCGCCCGCGCCGACGCCCACGCGCCGCGGCGAGCGAGATCGGAGCGGCGCCGACCAGCGGCACGATCTTCCGCGCGAGCAGCTCGGGGTCCCGGGCGCCCGCCCGCAGGCGGGCCGCCGCGGCGGCGCGGAGGGCAGGGACGACCCACGCCTCGCCCTCCGGCGCGCAGGTCCGGCGCTCGAGCTCCGCGAAGACCAGCGGCGGGAGGCGCGTGCGCGCGACCTCCTCGGCGATCGCCAGCGCCTTGTCGAAGTTCTCGTCGCGGATCACGTCGTCGCGGGTCAGGGTGTGCTCGAGGAAGCGGGAGTCGATCTTGAAGGACACGTGGGAGGGGGTCGCCTCGACCTCCTCGTGGAGCGTGAGCCCGCCGTGGTAGTAGCCGCGCAGGGGGGAGGACTCCGGCACGATCGCCATCACCAGGTGGGTGCCCTCCTCGCGGTGCTCGACGCGGCACACGCCCTCGATGTCGAGCGGTCCGCTGATCAGCTCGCCCTCGAGGCGGATGTCGACCCTCGCGTGCCGGCACCACCGCGTCAGCGCCGCGCGGGCCCGCCGCCGCGCCTCCTCGACCTCCGCCGCGCTCGCCCGCCTGTAGAGGCGGACGGTGGTGCCCTCGACCGGCGTCGAGAGCCGGATCCGTTCGAAGCTGCGGTCGCGGCGGAACACCACCCGCCACCACTCGCCCGCGCGCCCGGTGTCGATCGACACGAGCTCCGGGTCGATCGCGAACACCGACACGAAGCCGATCCCGAAGCGGCCGATCTTGGTGTAGTCGCCCTCCTTGGACGAGGCGAAGAGGCGGGTCAGGCGGGTGTCGATGATCTCGCGGGTCATGCCCTCGCCGCTGTCGGCGACCTCGATCGCCATCACCCCGCGCTCGTCGTGGCGGATCGTCACCTCGACGTGCCCGGTCCCGGCGTCGATCGAGTTCTGCACCAGCTCGCGCAGGAAGGCCCAGGGGTCGGCGAACTGGTGCACCAGGTCCTCGAGCGCCTGGCCCACGCTGGTGATGCTCGCGGCCGCCATCCCGCGGCGAGATGGTAGCGCGAGGGGCTGGGTGCGGTCTCCGCTCGGTCCCGCCCGCCCCGCGCGCCGGGGAGCGCGCGCTCGCCGTGGCCTCGACGGCCCCGCGGCGCGTCAGCCGCCGATGTCCATGAAGCGCTGCAGCGGCACGCCGACGCGAGCGGCCCACTCGGCCTCGTTGTGCTGGGCTCCTGGCGCGTAGACGTAGAACAGGTCCACGTCCTGCTGGTAGCCCTCCGACTCGAGGATCCCGAGCATCTGCGCCGTCTCACAGTAGTTGTCGGACGAGGCGGTGTCGTCCTCCACCCCGTCCATGTCCAGGTCTGCGCAGGGTCCTTCGCCGCCGCTGTCGAGGTAGATCCAGAAGTCGCGCTTGCCCGCGGCCGCGTAGCGCTCGAGGATCGTCTCGTTGTGCTGCTCGAGCGAGCCCCAGCCGAGCGTGCCGGACATGCTGATCGCCATGGCGTAGCGATCCGGGTAGAGGTCCGCGATCACCAGGCTGATGAGCCCGCCTAGCGACGAGCCCATCGTCCCCGTGACCTGCGCGGGGCCGTACGCCGCCTCCATCCGCGGCCGGATCACCGAGTCAACGAGCTCGGCGTAGAGCGGGCCGTCGCCGCCGGCGGGCGTCCCGTCGATCGTGTCCGGCACGGGCGTGTACTCGTCGAGCCGGTCCGACGTGTTGTCGATCCCCACCACCAGCAGGTTCGGCGGGGTGCTCTCGTCGAGGTGCCAGCCGCCCCAGAAGGCGTCGGGATCGAAGAGGTTCTGCCCGTCGTGGGCGTAGAGCGCGTGGGTGAAGGCGCCGTCCTGCGGCACGTACACCTGCAGGTCGCGCGGCACGAGCCCGAGCTTCGCGTCCTCGATCGCGTACCAGCGCTCGAGGTGCGGCGCGCTGGCGCGGACCAGCGAGTAGCGGCCGAACTCGTCGAACCCGTAGCGGCGGCCCAGGGGGTCGGCCACCCAGGTCATCGACCCGGGCTCGTGGAACTTGTAGAGGCTCCCGTCCGGCTGCGCGATCTCGGCCTCGATCCACCACAGCGGCGGCGCGTCCTGCATCGGATCCGGCGTCCAGTTGTTGTGATCTCCGGCCAGGTTCCACGCGCCCGGTCCGCAGAGACAGGCGAAGAGGAAGCTGCCGGTGCCGGTCAGCACCGGCAGCCCGCCGCGCCCTGCGATCGTCTCCATCGCCGCGATCGGGTCGACCTCGCCCGCGATCGCGCGGCGGAGCAGGATCTCGTCCTCAGTCATCGGCGGCCCGCCCGTCGGGTCCCCGCTCGAGTCGGTCGCCGAGGTCGACTCGCTCGACCCACCCGAGAGGGTCGTGGTCGGTACGCCCGTGGCGTCAGCGCTCGAAGACGCGCCCGTCGAGCTCGACCCGGGTCCGAAGGAGGAGCTGGCGAGCGAGGTCGAGCCGCTCCCCTCGCTGGCGGTTCCGGTGGCGTCGCCGCAGGCGAGGAGCGAGGAGAGGGTGAGGAGGGTCGGGCGAACCTGCATCAAGGGCGCGCGCTTGTAGCACACGCCTGGCGAAATCGCGCGCCGCGCGATCGCCGCGATTTGAGCTGGCGAGAGCCCATGCTCGCCGGATCTCGCGAGCGCCGCTTCGCGTGCTGTGTATGGCCTTAAGGACAGGCCATGAGGATCCATCGGCCGGCCTCGCGTCGCCTCCTCGTGCGAGGGTGCAGGGAGTCGAGACGATTTCGTGGGCGCGACCGGGTCCGGTGGCGATCCGTTCAGGGGGCGCGCTTCGGGCGGACGAGGGCCTTGCCGACGATCTGATCGAGGACGGCGTCGACGGCGTCCGCGGCGAGCCCGAGGTCGACGGCTCGCCGCACGAGGCGCTCGCGGAGGGCCCGCTCGCGCGCCCGGTCGAGGCGGGGGAGCCCGCGCGCGGCCTTCCACGCCCAGATCTCCTGGACCAGCGCGGCGCGGCGGGCGAGCGCGTCGATCAGCGCGGCGTCGGCGGCGTCGAGGGCGGCTCGCAGGGACTCGAGGGTCATGGGGCGAGGGTCCGCATGGTGCCCGCGGTGACGCCGAATTGCTCGAGCGCGGCGGTGCGCGCGTGGAGCACGGCGGGGGTGATCCGCCCGGCGAGGAGGTCGCTCCAGGCGGCGAGGACGGCGGCGGCGGTCGGGCGATCCTCCCACACGAGCTCGACCCGGAAGCGGCGCACGCCGGCGTCGAGGAGGCGCGGCAGGGCCCTCGCGGCGCTCTGCGCCTGGGCGTTGAAGACGGTGTTGCGGCAGCCGATGTCGACGACGACGGGGTGTCGCCGGCCCTGTCGATCGGCGAGCGCGACGCGGTGCTGCTCGCACGGGCGGCCGCAGGTGCGGAAGTCGCGGCCGTGCGAGAGCGTGTGCGCGTAGACGCAGTGCTCGGTGTGGAAGGTCGGGATGTGGTGGTGCACGGCGACGGTGACGCGCTCGGCCGGCAGCGCGGCGAGCATGGCGTGGAGCTGGGCCTCGTCGAGGTCGTGCGCCGCGGTGATCGTGTCGCAGCCGAGGTGGAGCAGGTGGCGGCCGGTGATCGAGTTGGTGACGTTGAGCGAGAAGTCGCCGTGCACGGTCACCGGCGCGTCCGCCCGCGCGAAGTGCATCAGGCCGCCCCAGTGGCGCACGAGCACGCCGTCGGGGGCGAGGCGGGCGATCCGGCGATCGACGCCGTCCTCGCCGGGCTTCTGGATCCGCGTGGTGGCGATGACGACGGCGAG
>CAZMML010000430.1:0-4316 GCA_964567335.1 uncultured Nannocystis sp.
TAGTCTGGCCGATAGAGCAGGTCTGTCCGGAGCACGAACTTCTCCCCGCGCTCGACCTCGCTGGCGCGGTGCAGCACGCGGTGCTGGAAGATCAGCGCCCGCCCGGTCCGCGGCGTCACGCGGGCGCCCAGCTCGACGAAGTCGGTGTCGCCGCCCGTGAACCCCTCGTTGAGGTAGAACACCAGCGTCAGCATGCTCCGCACCCCGTCCGCGAGCTCGACCACGGTGTCCCAGTGCGCGCCGTGCTTCTCGCCCGGGCCGTAGCGGTAGATCCGCAGCCGCGGGTTCGCGCCGCAGAGCCCCAGCCCCGAGAGCCGCGCGGGCACCCGCGCCCGCACCCGATCCAGCAGCGCGTCGGCCTCGGCGGGGTCGTCCCACATCACCCGCGTGTTGTTCCGCGTCGCCAGCTCGATCGCCGGCCGGCCGCCCTCGCCGATGATCGGCGCCACCTCGGCCTGCCCCTCGCGCATGCGCCGGACGTAGGCCGCGCAGAGCTCCGGCGGCAGCGCGTCGTCGACGGTCCAGAAGAGCGGCTGCGTCAGATCGAGGAAGCCCGCGTACATCGACGTCGAGGCTAGCACACGCCCCGAGGCGGTGAACCGGCTCGGCGGGCCGCGCTATCCTCCGGGCGTGCCGGTTCCCCTCGAGCTGCAGACCGCCCGCCTCCACCTGCGCCGGATCACCCGCGATCACGTGCCCGACCTCGTCGCGCTCGACGCGGACCCCGAGGTCATGCGCTACATCAGCGGCGGCGCGCCCAACCCGCGCGAGGTCTACGACAGCGACCTCATGCCGCGCATCCTCGCCTGGGACGAGCACCCCTTCGGCTTCCTCGCCGCCTACGAGGCCGACGAATTCGTCGGGTGGTTCCACCTCCGGCCCAGCGTCGCCGACCCCGCGGCGCTCGAGCTCGGGTACCGCCTGCGCCGCGCCGTGTGGGGCCGGGGGCTCGCGACCGAGGGCGCCCGGGCGCTGGTCGCCCACGCCTTCGAGGTCCTGCGCCACCCGCTCGTCGACGCCTGCGCCCACCCCGACAACGCCGCCTCGATCGGCGTCATGAAGAAGTGCGGCATGCGCTTCGCCGGGACCTTCATGCACCCGCGGGTGCCGATCGAGGTCGTCCGCTACCTCGCCGAACGGCCGCTCAGCCCGTGATCACGCCGCGGTCGGGCGGCGTCGGCGTGATCGGGAGCGTCACCGTGAAGGTCGTCCCGACGCCGACGCGGCTGATGACGTCGATGTTCGCCCCCATCATCGCGCAGAGCTCGCGGGTGATCGCGAGGCCGAGGCCGGCGCCCTCGTAGCGGCGGGTCGTCGACGCGTCGATCTGGGTGAACTTCTCGAAGATCAGGTTCAGCTTGTCCTCGGCGATCCCGATCCCCGTGTCGCGGACCTCGAAGACGAGCAGCGACTGGTCGCGGTCGCGTCGCGCGGCGAAGTGGATCTCGCCGTCGTTGGTGAACTTCGCCGCGTTGCCGAGGAGGTTGAGGAGCACCTGCTTGAGCTTCCCGCGGTCCGCGACGACGTGGCCGGCCTCCGGGTCGATCCGGATCATGAGCTGGTTGTTGCGCCGCCGCACCGCCGGGAGGATCGTCTGCTCGAGCTCGCGGACGAAGTCGGCGAGCGAGAAGACCTCCTGGATCAGCTCCATCCGACCGGCCTCGATCTTTGCGAGGTCGAGGATCCCGCCGATGAGCCCGAGCAGGTGCTTGGCCGAGAGGACCACGTTGCGCAGGTCGGGCAGCGACTCCGCGATCGGTCGCGTCTTGTCCTCGCGCGCCTCGTCGATGATCATCTCCGTGTAGCCGATCACGCTGTTGAGCGGCGTCCTCAGCTCGTGGCTCATGTTGGCGAGGAACATGCTCTTCGCCCGGCTGGCCGCCTCGGCGCCGTCGCGGGCGCGCTCGGCGTCGACGCGCGCCGTCTCGAGGCTGCGGTTGGCGAGCTCGAGCAGCTGGTTGGAGACCGCCAGCGCGTTGCGCGAGCGCTCGCTCTCGTCGAGCGCCTCCATCAGCCGCTGGTTCAGCGCGCGGGCCATCACCCACTCGAGCAGGAACGCGGTCGGCGGGACGAGCAGCTTGATCGAGATGTCCCCGGTGTGGAGCCCCGCGTCGTCCGGGCGCAGCCACAGGCGGGCGATCACGCTGAAGACGTAGACCAGGCACACGGTCGTGATGTGGCTGGTCCCGGCGCGCCCGAGCCGGATCGCGATCCCCGGGAAGAACACGACCAGGCTCAGCGCCGAGACCGCCGCGACCAGGCCGGTGTCGGGCTTGCTGGTGATCACCACCCCGGCGGTGCCGAGGTAGGCGGTCGTGAGGAAGAGGACCTCGGAGGTGAGGAGGAAGCGGGTCCGCGTCAGCGACCAGGTGGCGAAGCAGCCGGCGCTGATCACCACGTACACGACGCCGGAGAGGCGCTCCCACTCGGAATCGGGGCTGGCCGAGCTCAGCAGCACCGAACCGACCACCAGCGTCGTCAGCCCGATGAAGGCCGCGCAGGCCATGCGGATCTGCCTGATCCGCGACTCACCGAGTGAGGCCTGGGCACGCCTCGGCGCAGGAGCGGCGCTCGCTCCGTCCGTCTTGGCCGTCGACACTGCGACGACTGTAGCGAAAATTCACCTGCCGCGGATCACGGCCGCCTGTACGCGGCCGCGCGCAGACCTGCGCGCGCGGGGCAATTCTGCGCGCTCGCGGCGGCGCTCAGGGCCCCACCCCGCAGACCTCGGCGAGCGAGCGACCTGTCCTTTGAGACCGACGGAGCTGGGCATAGCGCCAGTAGGTGTATACGACCGGGATCAGCTCGAGCGTCAAAAATGCGCTCGAGACCAGCCCCCCGACCATCGGCGCGGCGATCCGCTTCATCACGTCGGCGCCGCTCCCCTCGGCCCAGAGCAGCGGGACGAGCCCGAGCATCATCGTACCCACGGTCATCAATTTCGGGCGCACGCGGAGCACGGTCCCCTCCATGTGCGCCCAGATGATGTCGTCGAGCCCCCGGATCTTCCCCGCGCGGAGGCGGCGGTAGAAGGCCTGGTCGATGTACACGATCATCACCACCCCGGTCTGCGCCGCCAGACCCACCAGCGCGATCACGCCGACCCACACCGCGGTCGAGAGCCGATAGTCGAGGAGGTAGAGCGCCCACGCGCTGCCGACCAGCGCGAAGGGGATCGAGAGCAGGACGATCAGCACCTCGGTGAGGTCGCGGAACTGCAGGTAGAGCAGGAGCGCGACGAGCGCCAGCGCGAGCGGGATCAGCACCCGCATCCTCGCCTCCATCGCCTGCATCTGCTCGTACTGCCCGGTCCACTTGAGGTACATCCCCGGGCCCAGCGAGAGCTCGCCCGAGCGGAGCGCCGCCTCGACCCGCTCCTGCGCCTCGTCCACGTACCCGCCGAGATCGCGCCAGGCGTCGATGTCGACGTACACATATCCGACCAGCGCGCCCGCCTCGCTGCGCAGCATCGGCGGCCCCTCCGCGAGCGCGACCTCGGCGAGCTCCGAGAGCGGCACGGCCCGCGAGATCCCGCCCGCCTCGCCCTCGCGCGGGAGCGACACCGGCAGGTCGCGCAGGCGCCCGAGGTCCCCGCGGAGATCCTCCGCCACGCGCAGGTGGACGGTGTAGCGGCGGCGGCCCTCGATCGTCGCCGCCAGCGGCGCCCCGCCGAGCGCCGTCTCGAGCGCGTCGCCGAGGTCGCCGACCTGCAGCCCGTGCCGCGCCAGCGCCTCGCGCCGCGGCACGACGTCGACGTACACCCCGCCGAGCGAGCGCTCGTAGAGCACGCTCCGCGTCCCGGGGACCTCCCGCAGCAGCGCCTCGATCCGCGTCCCCGCGGCCTCGATCGCGGCCAGGTCCGGCCCGAACACCTTCACCCCGACGGGCGTGCGCACCCCGGTCGTCAGCATGTCGACGCGGGCCCGGATCGGCATCGTCCAGGCGTTCGTCCAGCCCGGGAGCTGCAGCGCCGCGTTGAGCTTGGTGACCAGCTCGTCCCACGTCTCCGGGCTCTCCTCCGGCCACACGGAGCCGAGCGCCCCGCGCAGCGGGTCCGGCGCCCAGCCGCTGTACCAGCGCTCGCGGCGGACCCGCGGCCACTGCTCCTGCGGGCGCAGCATCACCACCGTCTCGGCCATGCTGAGCGGCGCAGGGTCGGTCGGCGTCTCGGCGCGGCCGATCTTGCCGAACACCCGCTCGACCTCCGGGAAGCTCGCCAGCACCGCGTCCTGCCGCGCGAGCTGGCGCTTGGCCTCCTCGATCGAGATCCCGGGCAGCGTCGTCGGCATGTACAGGATGTCGCCCTCGGTCAGCGC
>CAZMML010000431.1:0-4309 GCA_964567335.1 uncultured Nannocystis sp.
CCCTTCATCTGCGACAGCGGCTTCTGCCGCTGCGAGAGCGACGCCCAGTGCGCGTCCGGGCACACCTGCGTCGACCCGCTCGCGGGCACCCCCGGCGCCGGCAAGGTCTGCCGCGCCTACCACCCGCCCGGCGTCGGCCTCACCGGGCTTCGTGTCCTCCGGGACAGCCTCGACCGCTGGGCGTCCTCGCGCAGCCTGTGGAACCAGCACGCCTACTCGATCACCAACATCAACGACGACGGCAAGGTCCCCAAGACCTCGAACTGGCTCCCGAACTTCACCCAGCCCGACCTCAACAACTACCGCCGCAACCGCCAGGGGGACGTCCCGCCCGCGGCCCTCCCGGACATCACGGGCAAGCTCGGCAATCAGTCTTGCCAGGGGGGCGGCGGCAAGGTCGTGCTCACCAGCACCGTGTGCAACCGCGGCAAAAAGGCGGTCGGCGCCAACCTGCCGGCGACCTTCTACCTCGGCGACCCGAAGGACGGGGTCGTGCTCTGCGTCGCGTACACCACCGAGCCCGTGCCGGTCGACGAGTGCCGCGAGGTCTCGTGCGAGATCGACGACAGCGTGAACGGGGTGGTCACGGTGGTGGTCGACGACGACGGCCAGGGCGGACAGGTCGCGCTCGAGTGCTTTGAGAACAACAACAGCGACACCATCGAGATCAAGGACTGCAACCCGACCGGCTGAAGCCCGCGACGCGCGGAGCCTAGCCGGAGTTCTCCTCGACGGCGGCGCGGAGCGCCGACACGGACGCGCTGCGGAGGTAGACCACCTTCGTGTCGCTGGCGACCAGATCCTTGATCTGCTCGCGGAGCGCGTGGGACACCATGCCGACCATCACCACGACGAGGCCGATCTTCCCGGCGGTGTGGCGGAGGCCGGGCGGGATCCGCTGTTCGAAGTGGCGCAGCGACCAACCCTTGCGCTGGGCGACCTCTCGGTACCGGCTCGACATCCCGCCGTGCCCGCCGACGACCACCAGGGTCTCGCCCGACTCGTGCTTGTCCTGCTTCGTTGCCATGACTCTCAAGTGTGCAACGCCCGGGCCAACACCTGACAACCCCGCGGAGGCGCCCGCAGGCCGGTCTTGGGGCCCTTTGGGCGCCGAGACGCGCGGACGCGCGTGCCAATTTGGCAGGCCCTCAGGTTTCGCGCTGCCACCTCGATCGGCTACCGTGCTCCTTGCATGCGGCGCGGCGCGCTCTTCTTCCTGACGCTCCTCCTCGGTTGCGACGACAGCTACAAGCCGCCCCCGCGCCCGCCGCCGAGCGCCGCGCCGACCCCTCGCCCGCAGCCGCAGCCGCAGCCGCAGCCGCAGCCCAAGCCGCAGCCGCCGGCCGATCCGCCGGTGGCGCTCTCGAGCCGCGGCCAGCACACCTGCATGCTGCGCAAGTCGGGCGCCGTCGCGTGCTGGGGCGACAACGGCGACGGTCAGCTCGGCGACGGCACGCGCACGGACCAGCCGCGGGCGGTCCTCGTGGCGGGCCTCTCGGGCGTGGCCGAGGTCGTCGCCGGCGGCAACTTCACCTGCGCCCGGAAGTCCGCGGGGCAGGTCGTCTGTTGGGGCAACAACGAGGACGGACAGGTCGGCGACGGGACGGGGGCCAAGCCTGGCGCGCGCGCGCTCGCGCCGGCCGCCGTCGCGGGGCTCAGCGACGCGGTCGAGGTCAGCGCGGGCGCCGCCCACGCCTGCGCGCGGCGCAAGGCCGGCGGGGTCGTCTGCTGGGGCCTCGGCGAGGACGGCCAGCTTGCGATCGCCAAGGACCGCGGCGCGGCGCCGACGCCTGTCCCCGGGACCAGCCGCGTGGTCCAGCTCGCGGCCGGCGACGCCCACACCTGCGCGCGCACCGACGCGGGCACGGTGCTCTGCTGGGGTCGAAACACCGAGGGGCAGCTCGGCGACGGGATCAGCGGGAGCCGAGCCACGCCCAAGCCGGTCGCGAGCCTGAACGACGCCGTCGACCTCGTCGCCGGGGGCAAGCACACCTGTGCGCGGCGCAAGTCCGGCGCGGTCGCGTGTTGGGGCCACAACAGCGAGGGGCAGCTCGGCGACGGCAACACCGGCGCCTTCGCGCAGCGGACCCACGTCGCCGTGCAGGGGCTTGGCGGGGCGGTCGAGCTCGCGCTCGGGCGCTCGCACACCTGCGCGCGGGGGCCTGGCGACAGGCTCCAGTGCTGGGGGGCAGGTTCGAAAGGTCAGCTCGGGCCCGGGTCGAGCGGGAGCCCGCGGCCGCTCGCGGTCGCCGGGCTGAGCGGGGTCAGCGACCTGGCCGCGGGCGAGGCCCACACCTGCGCGCTGCACAGCCCGGGGAACGTGACCTGTTGGGGCAGCGACGAGCACGGGGCGCTCGGGCCGCGGCGGCTGCACTGAGAGGCTCAGCCGACCGCGCCGACCTCGACGACCTCGAAGTCGCGGGTGTCGCGGAAGACGACGTCGAAGATCGGCAGCCCGCGGGCGAGCTCGGAGAGCGTCGCGGCCAGGTGGATCTCGGCGAGCCGGTCGATCTCGGCGAGCAGGCGCGGCAGGTCCTCCTCCTCGAGCGGGGCCAGGTGCGCCTGCGTCGTGAAGAAGCGGGCGATCTGCTCGCGGAGGAAGTGGGCGACCTGCGGGTGGTTGACGAAGATCTGCACCCCGCCGAGGCCGCACGCGGGCGAGATCAGCGGCACTTTGGAGTAGGGGAACACGCCCGACTCGAGGCGGACGTTGACCACCGCGCCCTCCTGGTGCCCACCCTCGAGGACCACGACGTCGAGCTCGATGACGCCGCTCCAGCGCTTGGCGAAGCAGAGGCGCACGACCGACTCGGAGAGCTCCCGACGGACCGAGTAGCGCTCGGGGTGCTGCAGGATCAGGCGGAGGTGGCCGCACCCGAGGTTGCCGGGGATCGTCAGGTGGCGGGCGATCAGGGGCCGGGCCGCGGGCGGGGGCTCTTGCATGAATCGCTGCCACTCGAGCCGGCTCGCGTCCGCGGGGGGGAGCAGCGGCGCGAGCGCCGGATCTCCGCGCATCGAGCGGAGCAAGGCCTCGGACGCGTGGCTGTCGGAGTGGATGTAGAAGTGGCCGAAGACGTCGAGGTACGCGAGCATCAGCTCGGGCAGGCGTTCGGGCGCGACGGGCCGCCCGGTGACACGCTCGACCGCCGCGAGCGCGAGCAAGAACTCGCCCACGTCGCCGCCCGGCGTCCCGATCACCGTGCGGTCCTCGCGGCCGTCGACGCAGGAGGCGCGGGCGTAGAGGAGGAAGGCGGCCATCTTGAGCCAGCGGACGTTGTGGGGGTCGCCGATGTGCGCCTCGATCTGCGCCCGGGTGAGCGGTCCGCTCGCGATGCTGCGGATGGGCGGCGGCTCGGGCTCGCGGGAGAGCCCCTCGGGGTCGCGTCGGGTCATGAAGCCCTGGCGCTTCCAGGCGACCATGCCTCCGTCCATCACCGCGACGAAGCGCATGCCGAGCTGCGTGAGCGCGCGGGCTGCAGCCGCGCCCCGCTCGCCGCCCGTGCGCGAGAGCAGCACGATCGGCGTGCCCGCGGGGTAGCGCGCGCGGACCTCGGCGACCTCGGCGAGGGGCACCCACTCGCTGCCCGGCACGTAACCCAGCGGGCCGACCCGCTCCTCCGCGCTGCGGACGTCGACCAGCGGCACCGAGCGCGCCAGACGTCCGACGAAGTCGACGGGGAGCATGGCGGTGCCGTCGCTGAGGAGCCAGCGCTGTGCGAGCCAGTCGAGCTTGAGCCGGCGCTCGTGGGTCGGGAGGGCCAGGAGCGCCGCGAGGTCAGGTTCCGGGAGCATCTCCGCCTCGATTCTTGGGCCCGCGGGTCCGTCGGGACCAGAAGTAGTAGGGGAGCGGGAGCAGCAGGCACCCGAAGGTGAGGGCCACGATGGTCCCGCCGGAGCCGGCGATCATCAGGGCGACGATGACGATCCCGAGGTACGCCGTCCAGGGTCCGCGTCGCCGCTGCCTGGCGGTGAAGCAGTGCGGCTCGCGGATCATCAGGACGATCTGAGCCGCGCAGGCGGCCCCGATCGCGACCAGCGCCGTCGCGGTGGAGAGGAGGGCGATGAACCCGTACACCTCGAGCATCGAGCCGCTGAAGTAGAGCGACACGAGCGCGCCGGAGAGCAGCGCCGTGGTCACCAGCGCGCGGGCGGGGGTGCCGAAGCGGGGGCTGAGCTGGGCGAGCGCGGCGGGGGCGAGGCCGTCGCGCGCGGTCGCGTGGGCCATGCGGCTCGTGACCAGGATCCAGCCGTTGAGGATCCCCGCGACCGAGATCAGGGCGCCGACGGTGACGAACACGGCGGCGGCGGG
>CAZMML010000432.1:0-4306 GCA_964567335.1 uncultured Nannocystis sp.
TCTGGCCCTGGGGACAGCGACCGCTCCCCGCGCCGCCCCTCCCCCGCGCCGGCCTCGCCGCGCTGCTCGCCCTCGCCGGCCTGCTCGCCCTCGCCGCCGCCCTGCGCTGGCCGCCGATCCCCGCCGAGCTCGCCGGGCGCGACCACGGCACCTACGCCCTGCGCGCCGCCCACACCTTGCGCACCGGGCGGGTCTCCCACGTCGATCCGGTGCTCGCCGCGGCCGGCGCCGAGGTCGGCCGACGGCCTGGCCCTGGGGACATCCAGTCGCTCTTCCCGGTCGACGGCGACCCCGCGCGCGCCGGCCGCTACGAGGGCGCCTACCGCCCCGGCTTCTACCTCGCCAGCCGCGACCGCGGCGAGGTCACCCCGCAGTTCCTCCACCTCCACCCCAGCCTGCTCGCCCTCTTCGGCCTGGCCTTCGGGCCCGGCGCCATCGGCCTCGTCGCGCCGCTCTGCGGCCTCCTCTCGATCCTCGCCCTGTGGGCCCTCGCCGCCCGCCTCTGGCCCCGCGGCCCCTGGCCCTGGCTCGCCGCCGGCCTGCTCGCCCTCAGCCCGATCGCCGTGTGGGTCCACCGCGTCCCGCTGAGCGAGCCGATCACCGGCCTCCTCCTCCTCGCCGCCGCCCTCGCCGCCGCCCGCGGCTGGCGCGAGGAGCACGACCCGGGGCTCCTCTGCGCCCTCCTCCTCGGCCTCGCCGCCCTGGCCCGCGGCAACCTCTGGCTCTCGGCCCCCGCCCTCCTCGCGCTCCTCTGGCTCCGCCCCGGATCTGACCCAAAGCGCATGGCCGCCCCGACCTTGCTCTTCGGCCTCCTGCTCGCCAGCTTCGCGCTCCACCTCGGCACCAGCTTCCCCTACCTCTACGACGAGCTGCGGCGCCAGCTCGGCCCGGCCGCCCGGCTCGGCCCGCTCGGCGCCCTCGCCCTCGGCGCCCTCGCCCTCGCCGGCTACCTCCTCCTCGACCGCGCGCTGCGCCCGCTCCGCGACCGCCTCGGCCGCGCCCCGCCGGTCCTGGCCGCGCTCGCGGTCGCCGCGATCGTCGCCTACCTCGCGCGCCGCGCCCCCGGTCCGCCCTACAGCCGCCTCGACGCCGCCCTGCCCCTCTTCGGCGCCCCGCTCCTGCTCGTCGGGGCCCTCGGCCTCGTCGTCCTCGCCCGCGCGCGCCTCCCTGCGGGCGCGGGCGCGGCCTGGCTGGGCGCGATCGCCACCCTCCCGCTGACCGCGCTCGCCCTCTACGCCCAGCGCAACCTCCCCGACCTCGGCCTCTACTACTACGGCCGGTACCTCGTCCCCGAGCTCCTTCCGACGGTGTGCCTCCTCGCCACCGGGTCGATCGTCCAGGTCTATCAGGCCCTGTCCCAGGCGCCACACGCCCGCCGCCCCGCCCCCTGGATCGCCCTCGCCCTCGCCCTCGCCCTCCTCGGCGATCAGGCCGCGCCCTACCTCCGCGCCCCCGTCACCCGCCTCGAGGAGTTCGCCGGCGCCGGACGCCTCGCCGCCGACCTCGCCGCCGAGATCCCCGAGCGCGCGGTCGTCCTCGCGGGCGGCGAGGGCTGGCACGCCCCCCACACCTGGAACCAGCTCGGCGGCGCCCTCGCCTTCGCCCACGGCCGGACCGTGCTCCCCTACCGGAGCCGAGAGGCGGCCTACGCCACCCTGCACGAGCTCCTGATCGCCGGCCCCGCCGCCCGGGGCGAGCCCCCCCCGCCCGTCTTCCTCCTCCTCGGGGAGGCCGCTCGCCCGCTCCCCGGCGCCCCGATGACGGCGCTCGTCGACGACCTGCTGCCCCCGCCCTTCGCCGCTCGCCCGGTCGCCTTCGCCGAGCTCTACGCCGACCGCCTCACCCCGGTCGTCGATCGGCTCCCCGATCGCGTCACCCGCACCGACCTGCGGGTCGCCCTCCTCGCCGTCCAGGTCGATCCGGCCCGCCTCGCCGAGGCCCGCGCCTGGCGCTTCCAGGGCGGCGAGGCCCACGGACCTGGCCTCTTGAGCATGTCCGGATACACCCTGCGCGAAGACCTGGTCTGTCTCCGCCCCGACGCGCCCCTGACGATCGCCCTCCCCGCCGGCGGCCCCGGCTCGCTGGTCCTGGTCGCCCACCCGGGCTCCGACCCACACACCTGGCGCGTCCACCTGGGCGGCGCCCCCCTCGCGCTCGACGCCCCCGGCGGACCCCCCCGCGTGCGCGACACCCTCGGCCCCTTCGCCTTCGCCCGCGCCGCCGCCCTCGAGGTCTGGGGCGCCCCGATCGCGCGCCCGGGCCGCGTCTGCCCCCACGGCGGCCTCGCCGAGCTCCGCCTCCTCGGCCCCGACCGCGGCCCCGACCCCGCGGCCCTCCCGCGCTGGACCCGCACCTACACGCCGCCGCAGGACCTCGGCCACGAGATCACGCCTGCGCGCTGGACCTCCGGCCGGGCGCTGTCACGGCAGCGCCCCGGGATCGTCCCCGCGCTCGAGCCCGAGGGCCCCGCGCTCCGCCTGCCCGCGGGCGCGACACTCACCTTCCCCCTCGAACATGTCCCTGGAGGCGGCGCCGCTCCCCTCCAGGTCGTCCTCGGCGTCCGCGCCGCGCGCCTCAGCCCCGCGGGCCGCCTCCAGATCTGGTCCGAAGACCAGCTCCTCTCCGAGCTCGATCCCCCGGACGATCTCGCCGGCGCCTGGCACTCGCCTCCCCGCCCCTGGCGCCCGCCTGGCCCGACCGCACGCCTGCGCGTGGCCCTGGTCGATCCCGACCCCGCGGCCTCGATCGGCGTCCGCGACCTCGTGCTCGCCGTCGTTCCGCCCTCGTGAGGCGCGTCCGTCGCGATCCCTCGCACGCGCACCCGCCGCGTCAAGCGCCGTCGGCGCGATCATGTTTTCTAAGCCAGGCAAGGATCGCCGCGTTCACCGCATCAGGCCGCTCGAGGTGCAGGAAGTGCCCCGCGCCCGCGATCCGCCGCACCTCGACGCCGCGGGGGAATTCCTCGGGGCGCATGCAAGCGTCGTGGAGGCGAGTGTCGAGGCACCCGTCCTGGGCCCCTGTCAGCGCCAGCGTCGGCACGGACACCGGCGCGCGGGCGAGGCGCCACGAAGCCAGCGTCGCGCGCGAGAAGGGATCGAAGAACGCCCGGTAGTAGCCGAGCGCTGCAGCCGCGACCCCCGGCTGACGCAGCGTCCGCTTGAGCAGCCGCAGCTCCTCCGCCGGCTGCTGGTAGCCCGGGGACCAGTCGCGCCAGAGCCGCTCGACCAGCGCGAAGTCCCCCTGGCGGAGCACCAGATCGGAGACCACGCGGAGCTGGAAGAACGCCACGTACCACGAGTTTCGGAGCTGCCGCGGCAGCGCCCGCAACGCCCGCGGCGTCGCCAGGCTCCGCAGGTGCGGGACCGCCAGGGTCGTCAGCGAGAGCAGCCGCTCGGGGGCCCGGGCCGCGACCTGGTAGCCGATCACCGCGCCCCAGTCGTGGCCGATCAGGTGCACCGGGAGCCCGTCGAGGGCGTCGATGAAGCCGAGGACGTCCTCGACGCAGCGCACCGTGTGGTAGTCGTCGTCGATCGGCTGCGACGAGGGCTCATAGCCGCGGAGCAGGGGTGCGACCACGCGGTAGCCTGCGGCCGCGAGCGCCGGGATCTGCAGGCGCCAGGTCCGGTGGTGATCGGGGAAGCCGTGCAGACAGAGCACGACCGGGCCCGGTCCCGCGGCGCGCTCGCTGGTCAGCGCGCTGAAGAGCATTCCGCTGGCCGAGAGGGTCGTCGTCGGGAAGATCGCCTCCATGGCCGATCCCTACCACCGACGGGTGATCGACGCGACCGGCGGGCCGCGGGCGCGGGCGCGCCGCCGCGCCCGATCGCGCGCGCGGCGGGTTCCGGAGTACAACACAGGGGCCATATGCAGGTGCTCATCGTCGACGACAACCCCTCGGTCTGCACAGCGCTCGAGATCCTCTTCGGCCTGCACGGGATCCCGACCCAGGTCGCGCACACCCCCGGGAGCGCGCTCGAGGTGATCGCGCGGGGCGACATCGGGGCGGTCGTTCAGGACATGAACTTTCAGTCCGATTCGACCTCTGGCCAGGAGGGCGCGTCCCTCTTCCGCGAGATAAAGCGCCTCGACTCCGACCTGCCCGTCCTCCTCATGACCGCCTGGACCTCGCTGGAGACCGCCGTCCAGCTCGTGAAGGAGGGCGCCGCGGACTACCTCGGCAAGCCCTGGGACGACGCCAAGGTCGTCACCACCGTGAAGAACATGCTGCGGATGCGCGAGCTGGCGCTGGAGAACCACCGCCTGCGCGCCCAGTCGGCGCGCGCGCGCAACGAGCTCCAGCGGCACT
>CAZMML010000433.1:0-4294 GCA_964567335.1 uncultured Nannocystis sp.
CTCGCCGAGCTCGCACTTCGGGCAGGTCCCGCCGCCGCAGTCGACGTCGGTCTCTGACCCGTTCTTGATCGCGTCGTCGCAGGCCGGGGCCTTGCAGAGCGTCGTGCACGTGTCGGTCTGGTCGGCGTTGCCGTCGTCGCAGGCCTCGACGTTCTGCTGGACGAAGCCGTCGCCGCAGGCCGCCGCGACGCAGGTGCCGAGGCACGCGTCGGTGTCGTCGTTGTTGCCGTCGTCGCAGGCCTCGCCCATCTGCAGCTTGCCGTCGCCGCAGGTGGCGACCGCGCAGTCGTTGCCGCACGCGTCGTCGTCGACGCCGTTGCCGTCGTCGCAGGCCGCCCCGGGGCCGGCGAAGCCGTCGCCGCAGCTCGCGTTCTTGCAGCCCTGCACGCAGGTGTCAGTGTCGTCGGCGTTGCCGTCGTCGCACTCCTCTCCGTCGTCGACGACCCCGTCGCCGCACACAGCGGGCGGCGGACCGCTCGACGAGCCGTCCGTCTGGCCGCTGCTCCCGGTGCTGCTGCTCGGATCTCCGCTCGTGCTCGAGGAGGCCGTCGTCGTCGACGTGAAGCCCTCGGTCCCGCTGCCCTCCGTCGGCTGAACCGACGTGCTGCTGGGCTCACCTGTGCTCGATCCGGCGCTCGTCGTGCTCGTGCTCGTGCTCGTCGTCCCCATCGTCGTCCCGGTGCTGTCCGAGGGGACGTCGTCCCCGCATCCGCCCGCGAGCCCCACGCACAGCCCCAACATCGTTCGCTTCCACCTGGCCATCGATCCCCCCTCAGGTTCGGCCAGTTACGCAGCGGGCTCCGGGGCCGTCAAGGCGCGGCGGGTCGAGCCGTGTCCGCGCGCCCGCCGACATGTCGGCGCACCTGAGCCGCGCGCAGGGATCATGGCCCGGGGGCTGCCTGATAGGAGACCGCGAGTCTGGAGGGGACGCCCTCGAGGATCGCGCTGTCGAAGCAAGGCGGGCTCCAGGAGCCGCGCCGCCGGAGGGCGCTCGCTGCGATCAACGACCGACGCGCTCGCGGAGCTCACGCGCCCACGTCTCGAGGTCCGCCTCGACGGTCGCCGCCGGCAGCGATTGCAGCTGCGCCGCGAGCAGCTCACGGCCGCGTCGGAGGCGACTCCGGACGGTCCCTTCGGGCAGATCGAGCACCGCGCCGATCTCCGCCGCCGTGAGCGACTCCCAGTAGAACAGCTCGAGCGCGATCTGTAGATCCAGCGGCAGCGCCTGCAGCCCGCGGTAGAGGAGCTGGAGGTGCTGCCGGCGATCGACGATCTCGCTGGGCGAGGTCCGCAGGTCGGCGACGGACACCGACCCCGCGTCGATCGGGCTGCGGTACTCGTCGCGGAACCGGCGCAGCAGCAGCTTCCGGGCGATGCCGAAGAGATAGGCCCGCACGCCGGCCGTGGGGGGCTCCCCGCGCTCGAGCAGCGCGAGGAAGGTCCGCTGGACCAGGTCCTCGACGCCGGACTGGATCTTGCTGAAGAAGAACCGGGTCACGCCGTCGACGTGGCGCGCGAAGAGCGTCCGCCCGGCCTTCGCGTCGCCGCCGCGCCAGGCGGCCAGGAGCGCCTCGTCGCTGTCCACCGGCTCACTCTACCCCGGGCGCGAGCGCGCGAAAAAAAACTTCGGCGGGCCGTGATCGCCGGCCGAAGTTCGGGAACGTCGTGCTCGAGGTGCCCCCGATGCACGCCCATGCGACCCTCCATCCCGTGACCCTCGCCTCCGACCCGCACGGCGCCCACAGTCCGCTGGCGCCGATCGATCAGGTGCGACGGCAGGTCGCGGCCGCGCTCTTCGGCGACGCGGCGCCCGCCCCCACGATCGGGCGCTTCCAGCTCCAGCGCATGCTCGGCGCCGGCGGCATGGGTGTCGTCTACGCGGCGACCGACCCGCAGCTCGGCCGCACCGTCGCGCTCAAGCTGATCCAGCCGACCTCTGCCGGCGAGCACGCGACCGAGCGGCTGCTGCGCGAGGCCCAGGCGATGGCGCTGCTGCAGCACCCCAACGTCGTGGCGGTCCATGAGGCCGGGGTCCACGGCGGTCAGGTCTACCTGGCGATGGAGTACGTCGACGGCGGCACGCTCGACGTGTGGCTGCGCGCCCAGCCGCGCCCCTGGCAGGAGGTCCTCGGCGTGCTCACCCAGGCGGGGGAGGGCCTCGCCGCCGCGCACGCGGCCGGCCTCGTCCACCGCGACTTCAAGCCGACCAACGTGCTCATGAGCGGCGCCCGCGCGAGGATCTCCGACTTCGGCCTCGCCCGCAGCGCCGCGGCCGCGGAGGAGCTCGAGCGCACCGGCGGGGAAGGCGTCCTGCTGCTCGACCGGCCGCTGACCCGCACCGACGCGCTCCTCGGGACCCCCGCGTACATGGCGCCCGAACAGCTCCGCGGCCAGGTCGCCACCCCAGCCAGCGACCAATTCTCGTTCGCGGTCGTCGTCTATGAGGCGCTCGCCGGGCATCGACCCTTCCGCGGCGACACGATCGGCGCCCTGCTCGCGGCGATCGAGCGCGGCGAGCTCCAGGGGATCCGGCGCGACGTCCCTGGCGATCTGCTCCCCGTGCTGCGCCGCGCGCTCGCGGTGGATCCGGCGGCTCGCTGGCCCGACATGCCCGCGCTTCTCGCGGCGCTGCGCGGCGTCCGCACCCGCCCGCGAGCGCCCGTGGTGGCGACAGCGCTCGCAGGGGTGACCGCGACGGCCGGTCTCGGCCTCCTCCTCGTCCTCTCCTCCCCCCGGGGAGAGGCGCCGCGGGTCGACGCCGACCGCCTCGGCTGCGGGGAGGCCGACCCCTTGGGCGACCTCTGGGATGACGCGCGCCGCGCTCAGCTCGCCGCGACCCTGACCTCCAAGACAGCTCATGTCTTCGCCCCCGACCTCGCCCTGACGCTCCCCCCGATCGACGCCTACGCGACCGCCTGGCGGGAGGCGCATCGCCGCTGGTGCGACGCGGCTCCGAGCGCCGACGACTGGACCGCGACCTGCCTCGCCGATCGCCGGGCTGCCTTCGCCGACTTCACGCAGGCCGTCCTCGACGCCCCGCCCGAGATCCGGATCTCCGCCGGGCAGACCGCCCGCGAGCTGCTCCCGACGCTCGCGGACTGCGCCGAGCCCGTCCGCTACCGCGCTCTCTTCAGCGACGGGTCCCGCGAGTCTCGCGCCGAGGCGTGGCGGCTCCGCCTCGCCAACGTCAGCGCGTTCGGCCCGCGCCCGACGACGAACTTCGCCGCCGGCTTCCCGCCCGACGAGGCGGGATCCCGTCGCTTCATCACCTTCACGCCCTCCGCCGAGAACCCGCGCGCCGTCCACGAGGCGAGCTTCGCCCTCGTCATCGATGGCCTGCACGGACCGCACGTGCTCGCCCGCGACTCGCTCCTCGACGCCGTCGCGCTCGGCCGCCGCGCCGCGGACAGCGGCCACGCCGACATCGCCGCGCGCGCGTGGGTCCTCGCCGCCGAGCTGCTCGAGGCCGGCCCGCACCGCGGCGACGCGCTCGAAGAGGCGTGGACCGCCGCCGCGACCGCGCTCGACGCGCTACCCGCCGCGCATCCGCTCCGCCTCCGGCTCCGCCGCGATCTCGCCTACATCGAGCTGGCGCACGCCCGCCACGCCGCGCCCGCGGGCGCGTGCGGGGCGCCCGAACGCGACGCCGCCGCGTGTCGCCCGCTATGGACCGCGATCGCCCACCTCACGGCCATCGCCGAGGGTCCCTCGGCCTCCGCCGCCGACCTCGAGCTGCTCGCCCGGGCCCACGCCCACGCCGGCGACGCCGCGGCCGCGGCCGCGGTCCGGGCCCGGGGCGTCCCTGTCGAGCTCGACGAGCGCACGCTCGGCTTCCTCGACTTCCCGGCCGCGGCCGGCGCGGGGTAGCACCGGCACCACCCGCAGCAGCGCCGCCGCCGCCGAAGCGCGTCGCTCGCCGTGCCGCGGTCCCAGCGGCGAGCGACGCGAGTCCGAGCGCCGGGCGCGCTGAGCGGCGCCGCCCCCCGCGCCCCCGTCAGCGGCCCCGCCCCCCGCGGCCGAGGACACCCACGAGGATAGCGCCCTTGAAGCGGGCGCGCTCGAGGCGGGTGGCGCCGCGGAAGTCGGCCCCGGTCAGGTCGCAGTCTTCGAAGTCCGCGTCGGTGACGACCGCCTTCCGGAAGCTCGCGCCGCGCAGGGAGGCGCGCGAGAGGTCGGCGTCGCCGAGCCGGGCGAGCGAGAAGTCCGCCCCGTCGAGGCTCGCGTCGGTCAGCAGCGCGTAGCTCAGGGTCGCGCCGCGGAAGCTCTGGCGCTCGGCGTTCACCCCCGGGAAGGC
>CAZMML010000434.1:0-4292 GCA_964567335.1 uncultured Nannocystis sp.
CTCGCCGGGCCGCAGCGCCGCGTCGAGCGGCTCCGCGAGCGACGCCTCGCCGATCCGCAGCGCCGTGCGATCCCCGGTCGCCGGGTCGGCGATCAGGAGCTTGTGGCCGCGCCCCTTCTCCTCGGAGGGCGGCGCCGGGCCCCCCTCGATCACCAGCACCCCCTGCGCGTCGGTCACCCCGAGCTCGCGCGGCCCCGCCGGCTCGCGACGCGAGACCTTGGCGCCCGCCACCGGCGAGCTGTCGGAGAGCCGCAGCACCTGCACCACCGAGCGCGTCGGCGACGTGACCGCCACCGGTCCGAGATCGGTGAGGCGGAAGATCCCGCGCACCGAGTCCGGCGGCTCGGCCCCCGCCGCGCTCGGCGCCAGCGAGGCCGCCGCGACCTCGACCAGGACGGGCCCGCGGGCGCCGCCCGAGAGGTCCGCGAGGTCGAGCGCGACCGCGGACCAGCCCGCCGGCCCCTTCGGGTCGAGCGCGACCGTCCGCTCCTTCGCCCCGGCGGGCATCGGGATCGCGGCCACGTGCTGGTCGATCCCCTTCGACTCGTCGAGCGCGCCGACGCGGACCCGCAGCGACTGCACGAAGCGGCTCTCGACCCCGACGGTCTGCTTGCGCTTCGGGATCAGGGTGCCCTGCCCGCTCGAGAGCGCGAGCTCCGGGCGCCGCTCGACCACGACCTCGCGCGAGAAGCCGTCCGCCAGGCGCTGCCCGAAGATGTCCGTGAGGCCAGGCTCGATCCGCACCGTGTAGCGGGTCCCCGGGATCAGGCGCCCGGAGATCTCGATCTGGGTCCCGCCCGACTCGTCCCACGCGTCGAGGACCTGGATCTGAGCGCGCTTCGGACGCGGCGAGATCGAGACCCTGCGCGCCTCGCTCGCGCGCACCGGGTTGCGCAGCTGGATGAAGATCGGCTCGAGCCCGCAGGTCGGCTGCTCGCCGCAGCCGTAGGAGAGCACGCGCTGCGGCTCGTAGGTGGCGAAGCGGGTGCTCCACGGGGTGTCGAGCGGCAGCGGCCCGCTCTGCCCGACCAGCCCCGGGCTCACCGCGATCTCGACCTCGCTCGCCGCGGGCCACAGCCCCTGCGGACGGACCGTGAAGTCGCGGTCCTTCTCCAGCTCCACCTCGTAGCCCGCCAGCGCCTCGTACTCCTTCGCGGTCGTCTTGCTGACCCGCACGGCGACCGGCCGCGCGGCGGCGGCGTCGGCCCCGATCGCGCGGACGCTCGCCGACACGTGGGCGCGGACCTCGGCGAGCGAGACCGGCTGATCGAAGCGGAGGACCAGGGCGCTGTCACGCCGTCGGTCGCGCGGGATCTCGTCGCCGTAGTGGTCCGGGGTCGCGCCGATCACCCGCGGCCGCGCCGTCTCGAAGGTCCACTCCACCCCCCGCGCGACGCTCTCCCGGGAGCCCGGGATCGGCCCGCCCGAGAAGCGCGCCCGATACGAGGTCGCCTCCCGAAGCGCCTCCTTCGGCTCGAAGATCAGGAGGTCGGGCGTCTGGAAGTAGGCCTCGCCGGACAGGGGCGGCTCGAAGGTCATCCGCCCCGAGACGTCGAGCGGCGCGTCCTCGCCGAGCGCGACCACCGGGCGGCTGAAGCGGACCTTGATGGCCGCCGCGCCGTCGGTGCGGCCCTGAGGGCCGTAGTCGACGATCGCCAGCGCCTCGTCCGGGAGCGCTGCAGGCGGCGCCGCCACCCCGAGCGATCCCGGGTCGAAGGGAGCCAGGACCTCCGCGGCGGGCAGCTCCGCGTCGGGGCCCTCCGCGCGCGAGCCCTTGCACGCGGCGAGCGCCGCGAGGAGCGTGGTGACGACGAGGCGCTGCGACATACCTGGCTCGGTGAGGCGAGTGGACCGCTCCGGATCGTGAAAGTTCCGCGCGTCGGCCAGAAAAGACTGCGACCGAACCCGCCCGGTCCATGCCATGGTTGACCCCTCGGCGCGAAGCGGCTGTAGTTCCCCCCGCCCGATGCGCGCTCGCCCGCACCTCTGCGCCCTCGCCCTCGCGGCCGTGGCCCCGACTGCGCGCGCCAACCCGCCCGCGCAGGCGCTGCCCAGACCCAGCGGCCCGCCGCCGCCTCCTCCGCTGTGGATGCCGGAGGGAGACGCGCGACGGACCGCCGAGGTCCCGGTCGGCGCCGCCGTGTACCGGCCAGGACGCGGCCTCGAGGTCGCCAGCGCGGACGGCCGCTTCTCCCTCAACCTGAGCCTCTGGGCCCAGCTCCTCTACACCGCGCGGCGCGACGCCGTCGGCCCCGACGCGCCGCCCGAGTGGACCCAGTCGCTCGAGCTGCGGCGCGCGCGCGCGGTGCTCTCGGGCAAGCTCTTCAGCCCGCACCTCCACTACTACGTCCACCTGATGTTCGCGCCGAAGGACCTCGGCTTCAAGGACGGCACGCCGCGCAAGGCGCCGATCTTCCAGTGGTACACCAGCGTGACGCGGCTGCGGCACGCGAACATCCAGGCGGGCTTCTTCTTCGTCCCCTACGCGCGCCAGCGGATGATGCCGCTGCCCAGGCTGCAGATGATGGACAACTCGGCGGCGAGCTACGAGTTCACGCTCGACCAGGACATCGGCCTGCAGGTCAGCGCCCCGGACGTCGCCGGCCTCGGCAAGCTGCGCACCTACGCCGGCGTGTTCATGGGCGAGGGCTACGACTGGTACAAGGCGAGCGACTTCGGGCTCACCTACACGGGCCGCTTCGACTTCCTCCCGCTGGGGATGTTCGATGACTACAGCGAGTCCGACCACGATCGCTCGGCTCGCCCGCACCTCAGCCTCGGCGGCGCCTACGCCTTCGCCGACCGCGACCGCCGCACGCGCCCGCTCGCCGGCGGCGTCTTCGACGACGGCGGCTCGACCAGCAGCCACAACCTCACCGCCGACCTGATGTTCAAGGTCGCCGGCTTCTCCGCGCTCGTCGACGTGTACTGGCGTCAGGGCTGGCGCCACCCGGGCGGCGCCAAGGACATGGCCGGCGCGCTCCTGCCGGCGATCCCGGCCCGCAACGGCATGGGCTGGACCGCCCAGATCGGCGTGTTCGTCCCGCGCACCCGCCTCGAGATCGCCGCCCGCTCCTCCGGCGTCCGCCCGACCCAGCGCGTCGACACCAGCCTCGCGCGCCAGGACGAGTACGGCGGCGCGCTCAGCTACTACTTCGTCCGCCACGCGCTCAAGCTGCAGACCGACTTCCTGCACAGCGTCGGCCCCGCGCTGCCCGCCGGCCACGCCGAGCAGCTCCGCGTCCAGCTCCAGGCGAGCTTCTAGGCGCCGCGACGCGGCGATCACAGGGCGCCCGGGGCCCCCTCCACGCGCGCCGGAATGTGATACCCAGAAGGCATGACGTCCTTCTCCCGGTACGGTCGCTGCTTCGCGGGGTGCGCCCTCTTGCTCGCTTGCGGAGACTCGACCGGGACCTCGGCGACGAGCGGAATCAGCGTCGGCCCGGGTTCGACGACGGAGGCGACCACCGCGCCCACGACCACGGCGGCGGTCACGGAGAGCGCCAGCGAGAGCGCGAGCTCGAGCGCAAGCGCCAGCGGGACGGGCACCGGCACCGCCTCGGCGACGACCTCCGCCGCGACGACCGAGGCCACGTCGTCGACGGGCGCCCCCGACACGACCGGCGTCGGCTCGAGCGGCGGCTCGACCACCGGCAACAACGGCTGCCCGGACCCGGGCGGCGTCATCGACTTCTCGTACATCTGGATCGCCAACTCCCCCGAGGGCACGGTCTCGAAGATCGACACCACGACGCTCGAGGAGGTCGGGCGCTACCGGGTGCGGCCGCAGGGCGGCGGGCTCCCCTCGCGGACCTCGGTGAACCTGCGCGGGGACGTCGTGATCGGCAGCCGCGAGGGCGGCGTGACGAAGATCTACGCCCGCACCGACGACTGCAAGGAGAGCAACGGGACGCCGGGCCTCCAGACCTCGACCGGCAAGGCCGACGTGCTGCAGTGGGGCGTCGAGGAGTGCGTGGCCTGGTACACCGACTACAACTTCCTCAGCGAGCGCGCCGTCGCCTGGACGACGGGCGAGCTGAACATGCAGACCTGTCAGTTCGAGAACCCGAAGGTGTGGGTCGGAGCGACCAGCGACGCGGTGACGCTGCGGATCTTCCGCCTCCTCGGGGACACCGGCGCGATGGACGGGATGGTCGACATCCCGGGGACCGCGGGCTACATGGAGCGGAGCCCCTACGGGGCGGCGGTCGACGCGGCCGGCGACGTCTGGATGGTCAACGCCTACTGCGGCGGGACCCTGATGGTCGTCCACGACGACTGCTCGGACGAGC
>CAZMML010000435.1:0-4276 GCA_964567335.1 uncultured Nannocystis sp.
AGGTCTCGATCGGCAAGAAGATCATCTCCTTGTAGCGGTTGACCACCGCCGACTGGGCGCCGTCCGACTGGGTGCTGGGCATGCAGCCGAAGGGCTTGAGGCTCAGCACCATGTGGGCGAGGTACTTGGTCGAGTAGTAGATGTTCTTGGCGACCTCGAGGTGGCCTTCGCCGCCCTCGGAGCGCGTGTGGTAGAACTCGTGGGCGACGCGCTCGAGCTCGTCCATGTCGACGATCGAGTGGGCGACGTGGCCGAGGGCGTCGACCATGCGGTCGTACTCGCGGCGGAAGATCTTGTCGGCGACGCCGAGGATCGCGTTCTTCTTGAGGCGGTTGGCCTCGATCTTGGCCCGCTTGCCGATCTCGTACCACTTGGCGTCGTCGGCGTTCTCGACCAGGCCGCGGCGATCCTTGGTCTTGATCCGGCCCTGCCAGAGCAGGTAGGCGAGCCAGGTGGCGATCGGCTCGGCGATCACCTCGGCGCCCTCGGCGGTGAGGAAGCGGAACATGTTGAAGTTGCCGTCGCCCTCGGTGGTCTGCGCCCAGAACTCGCCGGTGATCTTGACGATGGGCTTGGGCTGGAGGCGGTCGACCTCGACCTGGTCGAAGCGGTCACGGACGTTGCGGAGGGGCTCGGCGAGGTCCTCGGTGGTGAGGAGATCGAGGAACTTGACCAGCTTCTCGGCGGTGCCGAAGGCGCCAGCGCTCTGGTCCTTGAGGCGGTCGGCGACCCAGCCGCGGAGCTCGGCGGGCCGACGGGTCTTGAAGACCCGGTACATGTACTCGGTGCCCTCGGCGAGGGCCTCGTCGGTGGCGCCCGGCGTGGTCTCGTAGGCCCGGATCGCGTGGGCGACCTCGTTGAGGATGTCGCCGCAGTTGAAGGCGTTGACCATCCCCATGAAGAAGTCCATGTCCATCTTGAGGCCGGCCTCGACGTCGCCCTGCTGGAGGCCGCCCTTCTGCTGGAAGAGGAGGACGCGGAAGCCGTCGAAGCCGGCGTTGCGCAGCGCGAGCCGGTACTCGGCCTCGTACATGCCGAAGCGACACGGGCCGCACGCGCCGGCCGTCAGGAAGACGTGCGAGTCGATGATCTGCTGCGTCGTCATCCCCTTGTCGTCGCGCAGGTGCTGGAGGTACTGGACCAGGTTGCCGACGGTGAAGTAGGTCGGGTTGCACTGGCCGTTGTTGCCGTACTCCTTGCCGAGCTGGAACGCGTTGGCGTTCGGCGTCGGCACCACCGCGGTCCGGTAACCGAGGGACTCGAAGACTCCTTTAAGAAGATGCTCGTGGCGGAAGGTCAGACCCCCGAAGAGCAACGTCGTGTGCGCCCGCTGCGGCGCGGTGAAGTCGTTCTCGACGGGCTTCTTGAAGTGCATGTTCACGGAGCCGAAGCTCACTCCCTCTTCACGGGCGAACTGCTGCTTGGCCTCATCGAGCAGCGACTGCACCTGCGGCTGCGAGATGATGTTGAGCAAGGGGCTGCGTTGCGCGGTCGAAGTCGTGGTGGTCGCCATGGCGGGGATGTCGTCCTGGAGGTCCCGAAAACTTGGCTGACAGTGTCGTCAGTGACAGGGGTGTCAGTCAACCTTGGAACGATGGACGCACATTTTTCGCTGGACGACAAGAAAACGATGAGGTGGTGGCAGACCTCATCCGAGCCGACGCGCGGATCGCACACGCGCAACTCAATGCGCAGGGCTGAGTTGCGGTGAACGGATCCCGGCGATCTGCGGGATCTTCTGCTTCAGCTTGCGCTCGATCCCCTGCCGCAGGGTCGCCTGCGAGCTCGGACACCCGACGCAGTTGCCGGTCAGCTTGACGCCGACGGTGTCGTCGAGGATGTCGAGCAGCTCGATGTCGCCGCCGTCGGCCTGGACGAGCGGACGGCACTCGTCGAGGACCTCCCGCACCCGGGCAATCAGGGCGTCGCCCTCGAGGCGCGCAGTGGCGGCCGCGGGGGCCTCGTCGAGGAGCGCCTCGAAGGGCGAGCGCTCCGGGTGCAGCACCACGAGCTTCACGGCGCGCCGTACCAGCGGGACCTCGGTGTGTGGGACCGTCGCGCCGCCGCTCGCGCGCCAGCCCTCGATCCCGCCGCGGAGGCTGACGACGGAGCGGAACCCGCGCTGGGTGAGGATCTCGGCGGCCTGCAGCGAGCGCTTGCCGGAGCGGCAGTAGGCGATCCACACGCCCTGGGGATCGAGCTCCTCAGCCCGATCGGGGAGCTTCCCGAGCGGGATCGCCACCGCGCCGGCGATGACTCCGGTCTGCGCCAGCTCGTGGGGCTCGCGGACGTCGAGCAGCAGCACCTTGCTGCCGTCTGCGAGCCTCGCCTGCAAGGCCTTGCTGGTGAGCTCCCGGCCGTCGCCGTCCTCGTCCTCCTCAGCCGCGCCGCTCGGCGCTCCGGCCCGCGGGACCGCGGCCTTGGGATCGGCGAGCAGCTTGGCGAGGCGGCCAGACTCGTGGAGCTCGCGCAGCTCGTCGAAGCCGCCGACGCACACGTCGCGGATGAACACGTGCGGCGCGGTCTTGCGCCCCGTCTTCGTGCGGATCGCGGTCCGCAGATCGTGGTTGTCGGTGTAGTCGATCGCCTTGACGGCGATGTTCTGCTCCCGCGTGAGGTCGAGCGCGGCGCGGCAGTAAGGGCAGCCGCGCTTGTAGTAGATCGTCAGGGCCGGCTCCTGGGGCTTCGTCTCGGCCTTGGAAGCCCCCGCGATCCCACGGTCCGACTGCCACTTGCGCAACTTCTCGCGGTCCGACTGCCACATCGGCTGCTCCGGCGTCGAGCCGTCCCAGCTCGGGATCTCGAGCCGGACGTCGATCTGATCGAGCCCGACCAGGCCGCGGACCCGTTCGAGGCCCGCGGTCGCGAGCCGAACCATGGGGCGCTCGGAGGCCTTGCCCCGCTCGACGACGAGGTCGAGCGTGTGGACGGTAATTCGCCGGAGGAGAGTGCCGATCACGACCGGCCCCTTACCTGGCGAGGTCCAGCGCCGTCAAGTCGCACACGTGCGAGCCGTCGGGTTCGAACCGACACACCCGAGGGTACTGGAACCTAAATCCAGCGCGTCTACCAAATTCCGCCAGGCTCGCGCGGAAGGGAGCGTACCATATCGTCGTGAGGTCACTTCAAGCCATTCTGCTCACCCTCGCGCTCGGCTGCGGGGCCGAGGCGCAGCCTCGCGAAGACGCGAAGAAGACCGCGACGCCCGCGGAGGCGCCGAAGGGCGGCGGGGCGCTCGCGGTCGTCCGGGACGACGTCCCGCTCCCGCTGAAGAGCTTCCTCGGCGCACCCATCCAGTCGGCCGAGGCGCAGCTCCTCGACCCGCTCGGGAAGGGTCTCACGCTCGGGAGCTGCGTCCGCTTCGTCCCTGATCGCGTGTTCTTCGCCTGCAAGCGCGCCCGACAGCGCTACGGCGACAAGACCGGCACCTTCAAGGCGATCCGTCTCGAGGTGGAGGACGGGGTGGTCACCACGATCGGCTACGAGGGTCTCCTCAGCGGCAGCGGGCCGGTGAGCCCGGAGCCCGTGCTCGCGGCGATCGGGCTCACGCTCCCGGAAGCGCCGAAGCTCGACTCGCCCGCCAAGGACGTCCGCCGGTGGTCATGGTTCAACAGCTCCGCGCGCCTGCGGCTCGACGGCAAGGAGTATCGCGTCGAGTTCTCGGTCGTGAAGGACGACTGGTCCCGCAGCCGCCTCGACGTGGTCCTCAACCAGCCGCTGACCGAGGAGCAGAAGGCGAAGATCGTCCAGCCTGCCGAGGCTGACGCGGCCCCGCCCGACACGCCCGACCCCGTGCCCGCGCCCGCGACGCCCATGAGTCCGACGCCCTCGGCCGCGACGCCGACAACGGCCCCCTAGGGCTCAGACGAAGATCTTGCCCGGATTGAAGAGGTTGTCCGGGTCGAAGGTCGCCTTGATCCCGCGCATCAGCGCGATCTCTGTCGGCGTGCGGGAGTAGTGGAGGTGATCGCGCTTGAGCAAGCCGACGCCGTGCTCCGCGGAGATGCTCCCCGCGTGCGCCTGGACCAGGCCGTAGAGCTCATCCTCAAAGCCGTGCATGCGCGCGAGGAAGTCCGGCAGCGCGAGACCTTCGGGCCGCAGATGGTTGAGGTGGAGGTTCCCGTCGCCGATGTGTCCGAAGCACAGCGCCTCGATCCCCGGGAGCCGCTCGCTGACCCGCGGTCGATACACGGCGAGGAAGTCGGCGACGCGCGCGACCGGCAACGCCACGTCAGCCTTGTGCGGCGTGAAGCGATGGAGCGACTCGCTGATGTCT
>CAZMML010000436.1:0-2104 GCA_964567335.1 uncultured Nannocystis sp.
CCGGGGCGCCCCCGGCCCCGCCACCCGGCCCGTCACCCGACCCGCCACCCGCCGGACCGGCCGCCGCCCCGCTCACCGGCCCGCCGCCGCCCGGCATGGTCGACCTCCGCGCCGCGCTGCCTGGCGCCTGCTTCGACGTCCGCTACGCGACCGCCGACAACTTCACCGGCGCCCCCCTGCCCGGCTACGAAGTCCCCGGCGCGTGGCTGCGGGCCGGCCCCGCCGCCGCGCTCGCGCGGGCCCAGGCCTCGCTCGCGGCGCAGGGCCTCGCGCTCCTGATCCACGACGCCTACCGGCCCGTCCGCGCCAGCCTCGCGATGGTCGCGTGGGCCGAGCGCACCGGACAGCGCCGCCTGATCGAGGACGGCTACATCGCGCGCCGCTCCGGCCACAACCGCGGCGACACCGTCGACGTCGCGCTCGCGCGCGCGGGCACCTGCGAGCCGCTCGACATGGGTAGCCCCTGGGACCTCCTGGGCCCCGAGAGTCACACCGAGAACGCCGTCGGCGCCCCGCTCGAGCGCCGCCGCCTCCTGCGCCAGGTCCTCAGCGCCGAGGGCTTCGTCCCCTACGCGCGGGAGTGGTGGCACTTCAGCGCGAACGAGCCCGGCGCGCGCCCCCTCGACGTCCCCTACCTCCCGCCCTGACCGTGCGAGAGCACACCGCTCGCGGCGGACCGGCCTGCCGGCCACCCGTTAGCGTAGCTTGGTGAACCCGCGTCGGCGCGCCCCGCTGCTCCTCTCCTTCGCAGCCGGCTGCCTGATCCCCAACCCCGCGTACGACGGGAGCAGCGGATCGAGCGGATCCCTGACCTCCTCGGGCACGACAACAACCCCCCCGACCACCGAGCACAGCACGAGCGCCGCCTCGAGCACCGCGGGCAGCGCGAGCGCCTCGGGCACGGGCTTCACGAGCGAGCTCACCAGCACGGGCAACGCGAGCGCGACCAGCACCAGCACCACGGACTGGGCGACCGACACGACCCCGAGCTCCTCCGGCGCGATCGAGCCGGTGGCGGAGCACCTCCAGCACTACCAGGGCGGCTGCAATACGCCGCAGTGGTGTCACGAGGCCGACGACTTCTGGAAGCCGATCTCCGGCACGGTGTGGTCCCAGGCCTGCTTCCCCGTCACGCTCGAGCCGCCTTACCAGCTCGTCCGCGTCGGCTACTGGGTCGCAGCGAAGGCCGGCGACCTCAGCGGCGACACCCGGATCCAGGTCCACGAGCGCGTCGGCGGAGCCCCCGGTCCCTTGCTCGGCGAGCAGCTCGTCGATCCCAATATCTCGCTGATCATGGGCTACAACGAGGTCCCCTTCGCGCCCCCGCTGACGATCAACAGCGCGAACGGCGTGTGCATCGGGCTCGTGGGCGGCCGCAAGTTCCCCAGCGGCGCGGCCCTCGGGATCGCCCTCGACGGCGCGATCTCGGGCCCCGGCCAGTCCTTCAGCAAGGTCGACGGGCTCTTCGACTGCACCGTCCCCTCGTGGACCGATCACACCGCCTTCAACCCGCCCAAGAAGACTTGGTGCATCGACGCGGACGTGGTCACGGCGCCGTAGGCCCCGGGGGCGCCGTCGCTGGCGACGCCGCCGGTGCTGGCGGCGCCGCCGGTGCTGGCGGCGCCCCGGGTGCTGGCGGCGCCGGTGCCGGCAACGCCGCCGCCGCTTCGAGCGCCGCGACCTCTGTGCCGGCGATCCGCCCGCGGTACTCGGCGTACCCGCGGAGCAGCGAGCGCACCAGCATCGCCCCGACGACCTTGTGCCCGTGGTGCGTCAGGTGCGACAGGTCGCCCGCGCCGAGCGCGGGCGACGAGCGGACCCACCGGCCCATCGAGCCCGCGCCGCCCATCGCCTCGTAGGTGTCGAAGAAGGCGCAGCCCTGGGCCTCGGCGACCTCCCGCTGCGCCTGCACGATCTTCGGCACGATCGGCCGGGTCACGATCTTGCCGACCCCGTCGCGCTCGCCGTGGTCGAGCGGCGCCATCACCAGGCAGGGCAGCGCGGGGTCCTGCGAGCGGAACATCTCGATCACCGCGGTCAGCTCCCCCTTGTACTTCTCCATCGTCCCCTGCGTGTTCATGTCGTTGCCGCCGAACATGAGCAC
>CAZMML010000436.1:2204-4269 GCA_964567335.1 uncultured Nannocystis sp.
TGTACTTCTCCATCGTCCCCTGCGTGTTCATGTCGTTGCCGCCGAACATGAGCACGAGCAGGTTCGGGCCCCTGCGGGCGAGCTGGCGCCGGATGTGCTCGCGGTCCAGGTTCAGCATCCGGCGCGTCAGCGCCCCGATCTGGCTCATCTCGTCCCACACCACCCCGGGCACCTCGCGCTCGAGCACGACCCCGTACGCGCGCACCTTCCCGCCGCCGGCCGCGCGGACCGAGAGCGTGTGCTCCCCGTCCTCCGCCGTGATCACGTGCCAGCGGTCCTCGAGCGCCGGCGCGGCGGTCTCGAGCTCGACCGGCTCCTGGTCGTCGAGGCGCAGCCGCAGCTTGCCGCCCTTCGGCTGGCCCGCGTACCACACCTCGAAGCGCGACGCCTTGCGCCCCGCCGGCCCCTTGAGCGCCGTCGAGAGCCGGATCTCCGCCCCGCCCGCCGACTCAAAGGTCGTCCCGCCGAGCCCGTAGTACCCGTCGTTCTTGCAGTCGAAGATGATGAAGCAGTGCCCCCACGGGCTGCGCTCGTCGAAGCGCACGCCCTGGTGGCGGTAGCTCGCGTTCGGCTGCCCGAGCAGGTGGAACCCGTGGCCCGCGTCGCCGAAGCGGGCCTGCATCTTGCTGCGGATCGCCCCCGTGATCCCGTCGTTGCCGATCGCCGAGTCGCCGTAGTGCAGCACCCGCGTGATCGCCCCCGGCAGCCCGAGGTGCGTCCGCGTCAGCGCCGCGTAGAAGCGGTCCAGCGCCTCCGGGCGCTCGAGCGGCGCCTCGACCGGCAGCGCGTCCTCCTCCGCCGGCGCCAGCGGCGGCACCTTCTCGCCCTCCTTCACCGGCTCGCGGACCTCGACGTCCTTGAACTCCTGCGTCGCCTCCTCCTTCGCCTCCTCCTCGCGCGCGACCGCCAGCGCCTCCGCGACCTCCTCCTGCTGCGCCGCCGCCTCCACACCGCCGCCGAGGAGCTCGCGGCCGATCAGGTTCCAGAAGGGCACGTAGCCCGAGTCGAGCGTCCAGGGCCGCGCCCAGTGGAGGTTCGGCACCGCGTAGGTCGCCGCGATCGCCGCCAGCAGCGCCACCATCGCCGTCACCGCCCGGCGGAAGGTCCCCCGCGGGTAGGGCCCGGCCGACCCCTCGTCGGCGCCGAGCGCGACCGTCGTCCTCCGCTCCTCGCTGTCGAGCAGCCCCCCCTCGGGCGTCGTCGCTGACGTGGTCATCCAGTCCGGTCCTCAGAAGTCGAAGTAGATGTTCGGGCGCGGCCCGCTCGAGAGTAGCTGATGGACCCCGAGCGCCAGCAGCGCGAAGAGCAGCCCGATCGCCCACCCGGGCAGCCGACGGAACACCGCCACCCCGACCCGGTCGACCGCCGCCTTCGGCGTCAGCAGGTGGAAGCCCAGGCCCCCGACCAGCGCCGCCCACAGCCAGGGGGTCAGCAGCCCCTCGCGGACCCCGTGCGCGTCGAAGCGCAGCAGCCCGCCGATCATCTTCCGGCTGGTCTCCAGGTCGTCCGCGCGGAAGAACACCCGCGAGAGCACCGTGAAGTGGAAGGTCAAGAGCACGTGCAGCGCCGTGTTCGCCGCCCCGCCCGTCTCGGGCAGCCACGCGACCAGCACGAACATCACCGCCGCGAAGAGCGCCGCGCCCGCGCTCTGCGCCTCGCTCAGCTCCAGCACCCCGCCGCAGAGCCCGTAGACCGCGCCCGCCAGCAGGAGCAGCCCCGTGACCCACATCGCCCGCCGCTGCGGCGTCATCGGCCCCCGCTCGCGCAGCCGGTTCCAGCGGTTGTAGACCATCGCCAGCGCGTGCAGGTTGGCGTAGAGGACGAAGTTCCAGCTCGCCCCGTGCCACATCCCGACCAGGAACATGGTCAGCCACAGGTTGAAGTACACCCGCCCCGGCGACCCACGGCTGCCGCCCAGCGGGAAGAACACGTAGTCGCGCAGCCAGGTCGACAGCGTCATGTGCCAGCGGCGCCAGAACTCGCCGAGGTTCTTCGACTGGTAGGGGCGCTCGAAGTTCTCCGGCAGCGTGAACCCGAGCAGCAGCGCGACCCCGATCGCGATGTC
>CAZMML010000437.1:0-4269 GCA_964567335.1 uncultured Nannocystis sp.
GGGCTTCCCCTTGTTGCCGCAGATCCCGCCGACGCCGCCGATCCGCAGGTCGTCGAGCGCGGCGCAGCGACCGTCGAGGAGGTGGATCCCGGGCTCGCGGGCGAAGCGGGCCTGATCCTGCGCGCCGCCGAAGAGGTCGTGGTTGCCGGCGACCCCGGCGACCCAGCGGAAGCGCGCCGCGAAGGCCCGCCAGACCTCGCGGACGTCGCCGGTCGCGCCCATCTTGTCGGCCCCGGGCGCGGCGTAGAGGTCGCCCGCGAGGAGCACCCCGGTGAGGCCAGGGTCGGGGACCAGGTCGAGCTCAGCGAGCGCGGCGTACTCCTCCGCGAGCGCCTCGCCGAGCAGGTGCGAGGCGCCGCCTGCGGAGGGGAGCGGGGCGCGGCCCTGGAGATCGGAGGTGACGAGGAGCGCGTCGAGCTGGCGCGGCAACCCCGTCGCGCGCGCCCGCAAGAGCGGGAGCTCGCGCGTCTGCGTGCCGCCGCGGGGCGCGGCGTCGCTGTAGCAGAGCGTGTGGAAGGGCTCCGCGTCGATCTCGACGATCCGCACCGCCGGATCCTCGCAGACGCGCTCGCCCGCGTCGAGCGCCGGGCGCGGGCGCGCGTGGCGAGCGGGCGGGCGAGGCGGTAGGGTGGCGCCATGCTGAAGCCCTTCCGCTACGGGCAGAGCCGCGAGCTGGTCCGCACCCCGATCTTCGGCGTCCACGAGCACGAGGCGGAGCACCCGCGCACGGGGAGCGTGCGCCCCTACGTGACGCTCGAGGCGCCGGACTGGGTCAACGTGGTGGCGCTGACGCCCGCGAGCGAGCTGGTGCTGGTCCGCCAGTGGCGGCACGGGACGCGGCGCTTCGAGCTCGAGCTGCCGGCCGGCGCGATCGAGCCCGGCGAGACGCCCGAGGCGGCGGCGGCGCGGGAGATGCTCGAGGAGACGGGCTACGCGGCCGAGTCGATGGTCCGCCTCGGCGAGGTGGCCCCGAACGCGGCGTTCCAGCCGAACCGCTGCTACACGGTGCTGGCGGAGGGGTGCCGGCGCGTCGGCGAGACATCCTTCGACGAGGGCGAGGACATCGAGATCGTGCTCTGCTCGCCCGCGGAGCTGCGCGCGCAGCTCGGGGGGCCTGTCCTCAACGCCATGGTGTTCTGCGGGCTCTACTGGTGGTTCGAGCGGCAGGGGCGGATCGCCTGGCCCTGAGCTGGAGTCGGGCCAGGCTCGCTGACGGATCGAGCCGCGCCGGCGCTAGCGGTCCTGGACGGCGAACTCGCCGGCGAGGCGGGTGAAGAGGGCGAAGACGGCGACGGCGACGAGGGTGTGGGCGCCGAGGATGTACCAGATGTACTCGGCCTGGCCGGCGTCGGCGAGGGTGCCGGAGAGCGGGGTGTAGGTGACGCCCGAGAGGAGCGCGCCGATGCAGGTGGCGAGGAAGTTGGTGCCCATGTAGAGGCCGGCCTTCTCCTTCGGCGCGATCCAGGTGATGTACTCCTGGATCCGCGGCGACGCGAACATCTCGCCGACCGCGAAGAGGGCGATGCCGGCGAAGACCAGCGGCGCGGCGCCGACGCGGGCGTAGCCGAGGACGAAGAAGCCGAGCGCCGCGAGCACGAGGCCGGTGAGGAAGGTCGGCATCGCCCGGTAGCGCTCCGAGACCCGGGAGACGAAGACCTGGAAGATCATGATGATCCAGCCGGTGTGGGAGATGGTCTCGCCGAGCACGCGCATGCGCCCGTCGGCGCCGGCCTGGGCGAAGAAGCCGGCGAAGCCCTCGCCGAAGGCGCCGCGCAGGGCCTCGTAGAGGGCGACCGTGTCGATGTTCTTGTCGACGTAGAGCGCGCAGAGGTTAAAGAAGGCCCAGAAGGGGAGCCAGAAGAACACGCCGAGGAGGACCAGGAAGGCGGAGAACTTGAGGTCGCTGAGGGCGACGCCGATCTCGCGCAGCTTCTCGGGGAGGGTCTGCTCGTCGAGTCGGCGCTCGGGCTCCTTGTAGAACAGGATCGTGACGAGGAGCATCACCGCGATGGCGATCGCGGAGGCGGCGAAGGCGTGGTTCCACGAGATCACGCGCAGCTTGCCGGCGACGATCGGGCCGAAGGAGCCGCCGATGTTGACGATCGCGTAGAAGATGCCGAAGCCGAGGGTCTTGTTGGTGGAGTCGGTGGTGGCGCGCACGGTCCCGGAGATCAGCGGCTTGAAGATGCCGGCCGCGAGGCCGATGCTGAGCATCGTCAGGGCGATCCCGGAGAAGGACTGGGTGAAGAGGAGCAGCAGGATCGAGGGCAGGTAGGCGAGGTAGGAGATGATCAGCACCCGCTTGAAGCCGAAGCGGTCGGCGAAGGTGCCGGAGAGCACCGGGACCACGTACGAGAGGGTGAGGAAGATGCTCTGCACGATCCCGAGCTGACCCCGCGTGTAGCCGAGGTGCTCCATGTAGATGCCGAAGCCGAAGTAGATCCCGTAGTAGGCGAAGCGCTCGAGGAGCTCGATCCCGTTGGCGACCCAGAACACCGGTGGAAACGCGCTTCGGCCCGACATGAGGCCTTCTTACTGGCTGGCGCGGGCGCGCGCAAGGCGTCCGCGGCGGGCGGGCTTCAGCCGCGTCCGGCGAAGGAGCCGTAGAGCATCCAGGCGCCCATGACGACGAAGAGGCCGCCGGCGACCCGCTGGATCGTCGCCGGGTCGACGCGGCTGCGCACGAGCTCGCCGGCGATCACCGCGAGCAGGCTCGAGAGCACCAGGGCGAGCGCCGACGCGGCGAAGACCAGCCAGCGCCGGCCGCTGGTCGCCGACATGCTCATGGTGGCCAGCTGGGTCTTGTCGCCGAGCTCGGCGAGGAAGACGAGGCCGAAGGTCGAGAAGAAGGCGCGGAGGTCCATGGTCGGGATCCTCATAGCTCGCTCCTCACCCGGACGCAGGCGGGTCCGGGCGGAAGACCTTGCGCCGGGGCCGCCGCGGGCCCAAGCTTGGCCCCGCGTGATTTCGCCCGCCCCCACCGCCGGACGGATCGTCCTGCTCAGTCCCCTGGTGATCGATCAGATCGCGGCCGGCGAGGTCGTCGAGCGGCCGGCGTCGGTGGTCAAGGAGCTGGTCGACAACAGCCTCGACGCGGAGGCGACGCGCGTCGACGTGGAGCTCGAGGAGGGCGGACTCGCCCGGATCGCGGTCCGCGACAACGGCCGCGGGATCCACCCCGAGGACCTCCTGCTCTCCGTCACCCGCCACGCGACCAGCAAGCTGCGCCACGCGAGCGAGCTGACGGACATCCGCACGCTCGGGTTCCGCGGCGAGGCGCTGGCGAGCATCGCCTCGGTCGCGCGGGTCGACATCCGCAGCCGGCCGATCGGCGCGGCGCTGGGGCATCACCTGCACGCGATCCCGGGCGAGCCGCCCGTGATCGTGCCGGCGGGGATGCCGGTCGGCACGCAGATCGAGGTGCACGCGCTCTTCGCCAACGTGCCGGCGCGGCGCAAGTTCATGCGCGCCGAGGCGACCGAGGTCGGGCAGTGCAGCGAGACGCTGCTGCGGCTGGCGATCGTCCACCCGGAGGTCCACTTCACCCTGCGGCACGGCAAGCGCGAGCTGCTGAGCTTGCCGCGGGCGACGCTCGAGGGGCGGGTGGCGCAGGTGCTCGAGCGGCGGGTCGCCGGGCCCTTCTTCGTCTACCGCGGGGCGGAGGAGGGGATCGAGGTGTGCGCGGTCCTCCCGCACCCGAACGCGGTCGCGCGCGGGCGCGGGAGCCCCTACCTCGTGGTGCGGCGGCGGGTGGTCCGCGAGCGGGCGCTCGGCCAGATCCTGGCGCAGGTGTACGGCATGAGCGAGGCGCCCTCGGCCTGCCTCTTCGTCGAGCCGCCGGTGGGCGCGGTCGACGTCAACGTCCACCCGCAGAAGGCCGAGGTCCGCTTCCGCGATCCGCAGCAGGTCTACGCCGCGGTCCGCCGGGTCCTCGCCGACGCCGTCGCGGCCGCTCCCTGGGCCGGGGAGCTTGCGAAGGCGGGGGCGGCGGACGAGCCCACGGCCGCGTCGCAAGGTCCTGCCGCGCCGCCGATCGGCTTCACCGCCCGCGCCGAGGCGCCGAGGGAGCCGCGGGCGGCGCGCGCGGCCGAGGAGGCGCCTGAGTCGCGCGAGGCGGCGCGATCTGGCGGCGCGACGGTCGACGCGGGACCCGGGCCGCAGAGCAGCGCGGTGGCGCGGGCGGCGGTCGGGGCGACAGCGGCGCGTCGGGCGGAGGCGGACGCCTGGATCGCGCGCGCCGAGGCGGCGCTCGACGCGTCGCAGCCGATC
>CAZMML010000438.1:0-4269 GCA_964567335.1 uncultured Nannocystis sp.
TGTCCCTCACGCCGCGCGGCGCCCCTCGAGCGCGGCGAGCGCCGCGGAGAGGTCAGCTAACCCGCCGAGCCCGCCCCAGCGCCAGGGCAGCCCGACGACCGGCGGCGGGCGCCGGCCGGCCGCCTGCTCCGCCGCGATCCAGCCGCGCACGTGCTCGCGCTGCCGCGCCGCCTGCTGGGCGACGACCGCCGTGGCGCGCAGCACGGCCGCGGCCTCGGGCGCCGCGCCCTCGCCTGCGCGCAGCTCCGGGAGCTCGGGCCAGAGGCCGTTGACGAACATCCCGCCGATCTGCACCCGCAGCTCGTCACGGAGCGCCGCCGCGAGCTCGCCGAGCTCGGTCAGGGGCCAGCGGTCAGGCAGCCCGACCAGCACCGCCTGGGTGCGCCCAGGGTCCTCCAGGGTGTCCTGCATCGCCCGCGCCTCGCGCGGCAGGGGCCCCACCCGGACCGCGCCGAGGATCGCCTGCGGGATCCCGAGCGTGTAGCGCAGGTGCCCCGTCGCCGGCCCGTCGAACACGACCACGTCGTAGCTGCGCGCACGCGCCGCCTCGTGCCAGATCTTCCCCAACACCGCGAAGTCATCGAGCCCCGGGACCGTGCGGACCAGGCGCCGGATCGGCGCGCTATCGAACACCGCCGCCGCGATCCGCTCGCTGCGCAGCACCAGCGCCCCGTACTCGCGTACACACACCTGCGGCACCACCCGCTGGGCGAAGAGCCCGGGTCCGACCTGCGCGGGGGTGTCCCCGAGCGCCCCTTGCCCGAGCATCCAGGCCAGCCGGTCATCGAGCCCGACCGTGGCGACCAGCACCCGTCGCCCTCGCCGCGACAGCGCCATCCCGAGCAGCGCCGCCACCGTCGTCCGGCCGACCCCGCCCTTCCCGCTCACGATCAGCAATTGCCGCTGCGCGAGCGCGTCGAAGACCGCCGATGGGTCGCTGGAGGCCGCCATGAGCGGCCTGAACCTTGGCATAGACCCGCCGCGACCGCCACTTACGGGCGGCCGACCCTCACGTGCGTCCGCCCTCCGCGGGGGCCTCGCGCGAGGCCCTTGACCCGTGCCCGCGCGGCCCCCATCCTCCCGCCGCAGTGGCCGTCGAGATCAAGAGCCGGACGGAGATCGAGAAGATGCGCGCGACCTGTCGCCTCGCCGCGGAGGTCCTCGACTACATCGCGCCGCACGTCGTCCCGGGCGTCACGACGGGGCACCTCGACCGGCTCTGCCACGACTACATCGTCGCGCGCGGCGCCTACCCCTCGCCGCTGAACTACAAGGGCTTCCCAAAGTCGATCTGCGCCTCGGTCAACGAGGTCGTGTGCCACGGGATCCCGGGCGACCGCGTCCTCCACGAGGGCGACATCGTCAACCTCGACATCACCACCACGCTCGGCGGCTACTTCGGCGACTGCTCGGAGATGTACGTCGTCGGCGGCGCCACCCGCCCCGAGGCGCACAAGCTCATCGACGTGACGCGCGAGGCGCTCTGGCTCGGGATCGCCGAGGTCGGCCCGAACAAGCGGATCGGCGACATCGGCGCCGCGATCTACGAGTTCGCCCACGGCCGCCACGGCTTCGGCGTCGTCGAGGCCTTCTGCGGCCACGGGATCGGCCGTGAGTTCCACATGGCGCCGCAGGTGTCGCACGTCGGCCGCCGCGGCAACGGCCTGCGGATGAAGCCCGGGATGATCTTCACCATCGAGCCGATGATCAACCTCGGCACGCCGCACTGCGACATCCTCGCGGACGGTTGGACCGCCGTCACCAAGGACGGCAAGTGGAGCGCCCAGGTCGAGCACACCGTCCTCGTCACCGAGCACGGCTACGAGGTGCTCACCCAGCGCGACTCGGCCTGGCGGCCCACCTGGGCCCAGTAGCCCCGACACGGAGTCGACCTCGCGGGATCCGCGAACAACCGAGCAGCAGGAGTCATCGCCTGCTGCTCCGGGCAGGGAGACGGAGCTCAGCGCTTCAGGGTCACGCGGAAGTAGGGCATGATCGCCTTCCAGTCCTGCTGGATGGCGCGCGTGTCGCCGAAGGGGTACTCCATGCGAGCGATGTAGAGGACATCGCCGTAGGGGAACATGAACTGCTGGATCTCGCGGACCGCGTTCGCGCCCGACTCGTCCATCACCTGCAGCTTGGCGTAGATGCCGGTCTTCTGGAAGTAGTCGTCGTTGTAGGCGAGGTCTTCGACCTTCAGCCCGGCCTGCTGGTACTCGTTGCCGAAGTAGGCGACCGCGCGCTCGTCGACGGGGCGCTCCTTCGGGGCCAGGTAGAAGGTGATCGCGATCGCCTCGCTGTCGGACGACGCGCTCGCGCCCTCGTCGACGTCGCTCGACGTGACGCCGGCCGACGTGCAGGACACCAGCGTGACCCACGACTTCTCCGGCCCGTCGCCGGCGCTGTGCCCGGTCTCGTCGCAATTCTTGAAGACGTAGAGCGTGTCCGGGACTTCGAACTCCATCCCGATCTGGGGGATGATGATCTTGTTGCCGTCCCGCCGCCCGCGCGAGGGGCTCTCGAGCCACTGGCGGGCCTCTGACTTCTTCCCGCCGCGGTAGCCGCCGCTTCCCGCGCAAGCGGGGAGGACCACGGCCAGGGAGAGGGCGAAGAGGGACAGGGATCGTGCGCGCATCGACATCGGAGCTCCGGACCTGCTGCGGACAGTACCCAAGCCGGGCGCGCCCAGCAAGCGGACCGCCGCACCCGCGCGCGTGCGCGCGAGCTCACCGGGCCCCTCAGCGCAGCGGCGCCAGCAGGCTCGCCCGGTAGTCAGCGGGCGGCGACCAACCGAGCAGCTCGAGGCAGGTCGCCGCCACGTTGGCGAGCCCCGCCTGGGCCGGCGGCGCCAGCGTCGGCCCCCCGCCGGGCGCGCGCGGGTCGACGATCGCGAAGGGGACCCGGTTCAGGCTGTGGCTGGTGCGCACCTGGAGCGCGCCGTCCGGGCGGAGGTCCAGCATCTGGTCGGCGTTCCCGTGGTCGGCCGTCACGACCGCGACGCCTTTGCGTCGCCGCACCGCCTCGAGCACCCGGCCGAGGCAGTGGTCGACCGCCTCGACCGCGAGGATCGTCGCCGCGAGATCCCCGGTGTGCCCGATCATGTCCCCGTTGGCGAAGTTGAGCCGCACGAAGCCGGGCCGGTACGCGTCGAGCTCGGCGATCAGCCGGTCGGTGATCTCCGCCGCGCGCATCCACGGCCGGTGCTCCAGCGGCGGCGGGTCGGAGGGGACCTCGAGGTAGCGCTCGAGCGCGGGCGCGAAGGCCTCCGAGCGGTTCCCGTTCCAGAAATAGGTCACGTGCCCGAACTTGTGGGTCTCGCTGATCGCGAGCTGCCGCACCCCGACCTCGGCCAGCAGCTCCCCCATCGTCCGCTCGATCTGCGGCGGCGCCACCAGGAAGCGCGACGGCAGCCGGAGGTCCCCGTCGTACTGCGTCATCCCGGCGAACACCACCGCCGGCCGCGGCCCGCGCGGGAACTTGTCGAAGGCCTCCACCACGAAGGCGCGCGTGAGCTGAAGCGCCCGGTCGCCGCGGAAGTTGAAGAGGATCACCGCCGCGCCGTCGCGGATCGGCCCGACCGGCCCGGCCGCGTCCGAGATCACGAAGGCCGGCAGGTTCTGGTCGTCGAGGCCCGTCTCCTTGTAGAGGACCTCGACCGCCTCGCGCAGCGAGCCGAAGCGGCGCCCCGCCCCGCGCACGTGGGCGTCCCAGCCGCGCTCCACGATCTTCCAGTCGGCCTCGTAGCGGTCCATCGTCACCACCATGCGCCCGCCGCCGCTGGCGACGCGGTAGTCGCGGCCGGCGGCGCGGTGCCCCGCCAGCGCGGCCTCGAGGCGGTCGACGTAGACCAGCGCCGAGCGGGCCGGCACGTCGCGCCCGTCGAGCAGCGCGTGGACCCGGACCTTCCCCGCGCCCTCCGCCGCCGCGCGGTCGATCAGCGCCAACAGGTGGTCGATGTGGCTGTGGACGTTCCCGTCCGAGAGCAGGCCGATGAAGTGGAGCGGCTCGCCGGACGCGCGCGCCGCCGCCAGGCACTCGCGCCAGGCAGGCCCGGCGATCGACCCGCTGGCGATCGCCCTCGCGACGAGCTTGGCGCCCTGGTCCACCACCCGGCCGGCGCCGAGCGCGTTGTGCCCGACCTCGCTGTTGCCCATGTCGGCGTCGCTCGGCATCCCGACCGCCGTCCCGTGGGCCAGAAGGCTCGTCATCGACGGCAGCCCGCGCAGCGCGTCGAGCGTCGGCGTGCGCGCCCGCGACACCGCGTCGCCG
>CAZMML010000439.1:0-4251 GCA_964567335.1 uncultured Nannocystis sp.
GGCAATTCGAAATCGGGCAAGACGTCGCCGAGCTGCGGGGCCTTCGGGGCGAGCATGGTGGCGCCGTAGGCGTTGCGGGTGATCGCCATCGGGGGGGCGTCCAGGCCGGGCGAGTACATCGGGGGGGCGAGGTCGCGGCGGGTCACGTCGCGCGGGTCGCCTGGGGCGCTCGTCCCCGTGGGGCCGCAGGCGAGGAGGAGGGCGAGGAGCGCGGGGGCGCGGCGGAGCATGGGCCGACCTTAGCCCGATCCGCGCGGGGCCGCCACGCGGCTCAGATGCACACCTCGTAGGGCGAGACGTAGGTGCTGCCGGGGAACACGGTGACCCCCTCGAAGCAGTTGGGGGTGGTGCCGTAGCCGACGAACTCGGCGACCGGGACGTCGCCCTCGAAGTAGGTGAAGGCCAGGCTGTCCGGCGAGTCCTGCGTCCACACGCCCGAGTACTCGGGGGCGTCGGGGAAGGAGATCGTGCCGTCGCCGTGGAAGACGTGGTCGTGGGAGGAGAGCGCGCCGGGGAAGAGCTCGCACTCGAAGAAGGACACGAGCCCGGTGCCGGTGCAGTGACGGATCACCGCGTAGTCGCCGTCCTGCACCTCCACGGAGTAGTTGAGCTGGGCGGCGACGTCGCTCGCGGCGTTGTTGGTGAGCGAGTTCTCGCTCGAGGTGGTCGTCGCGGAGGCGCTCACGGTGAGCGCCTCCGTCGCCTCGGCGAGGGCGATGTTGAAGGTGACGGTCTTGCTGGTGTTCTTGGCGATCGTGCCGAGCGCGCAGGTCAGCTTGGTGCCCGACTTGCTGCAGCGCACGTCGACCGCCGAGAGGGTCCCCATCACGTAGACCTGCGGGCTGGTGTGCGTCGGCGGCAGGTTCACGGTCAGCGAGACGTTGCTGGCCGACTGGTTGCCGATGTTCGCCACCACGATCCCGTAGCTGGTCGGCTCGTAGACGAGCTGCGGGGCCGGGGCCGGGATCGTCACGCGGAGGTCAGAGGCCGCCAGGGCCGGCGCCGCCGCGAGGAAACAGGAGAGGCCGATCACTACCGAGGACAGGGTGCCTTGCGTCATGCCCCCGCCAATGCATCGGTCGGGCCGCCGAATTAGCGAGGGAGATCAAGGAGTCCAGGCCCGCTGGGGGCCGGGGCCGGGACGATCGTCCCGGACAGGGAGCGGGGCGCCAGGTCTACTTCGCCGCCGCGGGGACGGGGACGAACTTCACCGCGCCGCCGGCGATCTCGAGCACCTCGGCCGGTCCGCTGGCGTCGCCCGCGGCTCCGCCGACGCGCACGAGCTTGCCGTCGCACATGACCGCGTCGATCTTCTCGGCGGCGGGCCGGGCGATCACGAGGCGCTTGACGACGAAGTCGGTGAGGACCTGCTCGACCCCGCCGCAGAAGGGCTCGGCGCCGCGCAGGTTGGGGCTCCGGGCCGGACCGGGGACGGCCATCATGTCGGGCATCATCGCGACCTCGCCCTTCATCCAGCGCGAGCCCTCGTCGTTGATGTTGTCGACGCCCTTCTTGACGTGCTCCTCCAGCACGGCGCCGTGGGCGAAGAGCGTGTCGCCGACGACCATGACCAGCTTCTGCTCGGCGATCTTGGCGGCGAGCGGTCCGCCCGCGGCGAACATCGCCGCGCGGCCGCGCTGGTTGGCCGGGAGCGCCTCGACCTGCGGGCTGTCGCTCTTCTCCTTGGCGTAGTCCTTGAAGCCCTGCGGGCCGACGATGTCCTTGAAGTTCAGGGCGACGTTGAGGATCTCGGTCTCTCCGGTGACGCGGTAGAGCGCGCCGCCCGCGGCCTTGGCCTGCGCGGCGAGGTCGTCGAGGAGCGCGAGGGTGGCCTTCTCGTCCTTGTGCGGCCCGTAGACGTTGCCGAGCTGGACGACCACGAGGTCGCCGCCGCTCCACTTGCCGGCGTCGTCGATCGCCCCGGCCGCCTTGAGCGCCGCCTTGGCCGCGCCGAGGTTGCCGAGCAGCGAGCCGAGCACGACGACCCGCCCCTTCGGCTCGGGCATGCGCGACTTCTCGCTCGCGGGGGCGCGGGGGCGCGGCTTCTTCGTCGCCTCGGCCTCGGGCTTCTCGTCGGCCTTGGCCTCGACCTTCTTCTCGTCGGTCTTCTTCTTCTCCGAAGACTTGCTGTCGCCGCCGCAGGCGGCGAGGGGGAGGGCGAGGAGGAGGGCCAGGCGGGGGAGGGAGCGCATGCGGGTGAGGATACAAGGGTCCGCGGCGAGGGTCACGCGCCGGCGCGGCCGCGTTCGCGCGGCGACGCTGGCGTGCGCGCACGCGAGGTCCCGCGGCGCCCAGGCGCGGCGGCGTCGCCGAGGTCCGCGGCGGCCGCCGGACGTCGCGGCGACCGCCGCGAGAGGGCCCCGCGGGGTCGCTGGGATCAGGACGTGGTCGCGCTCGCTAGCCGACGGGGATGTTGATGCAGGCGTCGCCGATCGTGGCGGCGAGCGCCTGGCCGACGACCTCGACGTAGCCGGTCTTGTCCTCGATGTCGCCCCAGATCGGGTCCTCGCCGAAGCCCTTCATGAACTGCCAGAGCTTCTGGTTCTCGGAGGGCACGCAGGACTTGATCAGGCCGGCGGTCAGGACGCAGGCGTCCCCGCCGCACGCGGCCTTCGCGTCGAGCACGAGGTCCTTGTAGAACTGCAGCGGCTCGAGCGAGGCGTCGGGGTCGTTGGTGAGGAAGAAGATCAGCAGGACCGCGTCCTTGTCGCGGATGAAGCCGGCGTTCGCCTCGGCGTTGAGGGGGCTGGTCACGTAGGCCGCGGCGGCGACGGGGACCTCGATCGAGGAGCCCTGCTCGCCGGCCGCGATCGCGGCGCCGGTGAACCACTCTTTGAGCGGGGTGGGGTCGGCGTCGGTGTTGATCTCGAAGTACGACTTGCCCTCGTGGACGAAGAGGCGCCCCTGGCCGCCGTTGGCGCCGTTGGGCTGGTCGGGCTTGGTGTAGAACATCGCCAGCTGGTCGAGCTCCTCCGGGGTGCTGCCGATCTGGCACATGGTGTTGCCGATCGGGCAGTTGTCGGGGCAGCAGTCCTGCGGCGCGCCGGTGCAGTAGAAGTCGGTGGTGGTGATCGCGACGTGGAGGCCGACCTTCGCCGGCAGGTTGTCGATCATCGCGTCGACGAACTGCGGGAAGGCGTCGGCGAGCGCGCTCTGGTACTGACCCATCGACTTGGAGTTGTCGATCACGAAGAGCACGTCGACGGCCGCGCAGCCCGGGGCGTCGGGGACCTTGGGCAGGTCGAGCCACTCGAGCGGGCCGGTGCTCCCGCCGCTCCCGCTCGAGGCGGCCTGGCCGGTCGAGGGGAGGATGATCCCGGTCATGGCGTCGGTGCTGGTGGTGAGCGGGCCGGTCGGATCGGCGGTGGTGGTGTCCGAGGGGCCCGTGCAGGCGACCTGGAGGACCGCGGTGAGGGCGAGGAAGGAGAGGCCGGCGGGACAGGCACGCACGCGGCGAGTATGGCGCAGGCGCGCGCCCGCGTCGACCGCTCAGCGGGCGGGAGGCGGGGCGGGGGCCTGCGCGGCCGGCACGGCGGCGGCGAGGGCCTGGATCGCGGCGATCTCGGCGATGGTCAGGCGCGCCGCGACCCGGAGCTCGGCGCCGGTCTGGCGCAGCTCGACGCGCTGCACGACGGGGGCAGGCAGGCCGGCGCCCCGCAGACCCTCGAGCTGGCCGCGGAGCTCGGCCGCGACGGCGGCGGCGCGGGCCTCGCTCTCCATGGCCAGGTCGAGCTCGAGGCCGAGGCCCTCGGAGAGGTCGAGCGCGCCTCGGACCTGGCGCAGGCCGGAGAGCGCGGGGGCCAGCGTGCGGGCGCTCTTGTCGGGGATCTGTCCGACGAACCAGATCGCGCGGCCGGGGGTCACGCCGGCGGCGAGGGCGTGGAGCGGGCCGCCGGGGCCGGGGCCGGCCCGCAGGGCGGCGACCGCCTGCTGATAGCCGGGGGTGGCGAGGACGAGGACGGTCGGGCCGTGGAAGAAGCCGCGGGCGTCGCCCACGGCGAGGGTCGGCTCGGGTCCCGGCTCGACCCGGAGGCCGCGGTCTGGGAGCTGTCCTTGTAGACATGTGAGGCGCTCGGGGTCGCCGACGCCCTCGCCGGTGACCACGGCCGCGACGTCTCGGCCGTCGGCGGAGACCGCGAGGTCGAGCGCCTGCAGCGCCTCGAAGGGGAGGCGGCAGGCGGCGAGCGCGGCGAGGGGGCGGCGGGCGTCGGGGTCGGCGTCGAGGACGGCGCGGTTGCTCTCCCAGAGGGG
>CAZMML010000440.1:0-4250 GCA_964567335.1 uncultured Nannocystis sp.
CCCGCGACCTCTCCCCCGCGGGCGCCGCCACGGCCCTCTCGCGCGAGCTCGGCGAGGCGCTCGCCCGCGCCGGCCGCAGCCGCGAGGCCGCCGACGCCTACCTCGCCGGACGCACCGGCAACGACGCCGTCGGTGACCTCGCCCTGACCGGCGCCGCCGCCGCGCACCTCCTCCTCAGCGGCCACATCTCCCGCGGCCGCACCCTCCTCCAGCAAGCGCTCGCCACCGCCGGCGTCGCCGCCGACGAGGGCTCCGTGCGCGGGCGACTCGCCGCCCTGTGGCGCCGCGGCCAGCGGATCATGCGCGGCCTCGACTTCATCCCGCGCCGCGAGGCCGACGTCGACCGCCTCGAGCTCGTGCGCGTCGACCTCTGCTTCGCGGCCGCGCTCTCGGCCCTGCTCTCGGACCCCGGCGCCGCCGCCGACGCCCAGGCCCGCCACCTCCTGCTCGCGCTGCGGGTCGGCGAGCCTCGCCGCGTCGCCCGCGCCCTCGCCCTCGAGGCCTGCCTCCTCGCCCCCTTTGGCCCCGCGGTCCGCGGCCGCATGGAGCCCCTCCTCAACTCAGCCCGTGACCTCGCCCGCCGCAGCGGCGCCCCCGCGATCTCCGACCTCACCGACCTCGTCGCGCTCCTGGCCGCGATCGCGGCCGGCGAGTCAGAGACCGCCCTCGGCCTCGCGGCGCCGCTGATCCGCGCCGGCACCGCCCACGCCGTGGAGGTCCCGGGCCTCGCCGGCCTCGCCCGCCTCTGCGAGCTGCGCGCCCTCCTGAACCTCGGCCGCTACACGACCCTGCGCGAGCGGATCCCCGCCCTCATCGCCGCCGCCGAGGCCAACGACGATCGCCACGCCCTCGTCGCCTACCGCAGCGTCGCCTCCTGGCTCGCCCTCCTCGACGGCGACCTCGCCCGCGCCCACGCCGAGGCCGAGGCCTGCGCCGCTACCTGGCCCGAAGCGCAGGATCGCGGCTACCACCTGCAGCACCTCCAGATCCTCACCGCCCAGGCCCAGACCCTCGTCGCCGCTGGCGACCCGCCCGCGGCCTGGGCGCTCGTCGACGCCGCCAGCCCAGCCATCGCCCGCAGCGGCCTGATCCAGGTCCTCCCGCTGCGCGTCCAGGTGACCGAGCTCCAGGGTCGGATCGCCCTCGCGGCCCTCCCCCGAAGCTCCGGCGCGACCCCCCTCGGCCGCGCCGTCGAGCGCGCCGCGGGCACGCTCCAACGCGACGGCGCCCGCGGACACGCCGCGCTCCTCCGGGCCGGCCTCGCGGCCCTCGCCAGCGACGTCTCCGGCGCCCACAACCACCTCAAGACCGCCGCCGACTGCTTCGCCGCCGCCGACCTCCCGGCGCACGCCGCCGCCGCCCGCCTCCGCCTCACCCACCTTCAGGGCAAGCCCGACGACGAGCCGCGCGCGGCCCTCCTCGCCCTCGGCGTCCCGCGGCCCGACAACCTCGTCGCGCTGCTCGCCCCGGGCTTCTCCTGATCGCGCGACCTTCGATCCGTCCACTCGCCCGTCCGGCCGCGAGCGGATCCCGATCTCCCCGCGGGTACCGCGGGTTCGAAGGGCGTCCTGCGCGCGAGGCCCCGCCTGTTACAGGCCCCTACGCGTCGCAGCGGGCGGGTGGCACGCGCGTGACGGCGGAGCGTGGGGGGCCTGCCGCGGCGGACCGGCCTCCTTCGCACCTCAGGCGCCTGGTCCTCGGCGCCTCGCCGCGAGCCGATCAGGTGCGCCTCCCCAGCGAGTCCGCGACGATGCTCACGGCCACGGATTCGCGGCGGCGTCCACGCCCCCCCGCGGCCCGCGCGCCAAGGCTCCCATGATAGCCTCCCCGTGATGTCCGACGACTTCGCCCTCCTTGATGCCTGGCGCGCCGGAGACTTGCAAGCGGGCAGCCAGCTCTTCGATCGTCACTTCGAGAGCATCCACCGCTTCCTGCGCAACAAGGTCGGCGACGACACGGACGAGGTCATGCAGCGCACCCTCCTCGCCTGCGTCGAGACCCGGGACCGCTTCCGCGGCGCGTCCACCTTCCGGACCTACCTCTTCGGCGTCGCTCGCCTCGAGCTGCTCGCCCACTACCGGCGCCGGCGCAAGCTCGACAACCAGGTCGACATCGAGTCCGGCTCGTTCTTCGACCTCGACCCCTCGCCGAGCACCGTCGTCGCCAAGCACATGGAGCAGCGCCTGCTCCACGAGGCCCTGCGGCGGCTCCCCGTCGACCTTCAGATCGCCCTCGAGCTGCACTACTGGGAGAACATGTCCGCGACCGAGGTCGCGACCGTCCTCGAGATCCCCTCCGGCACCGTCAAGAGCCGCCTGCGCCGGGCGAAGGAGATGCTGCGCGAGATCATGGAGACCCTCGCGCTCAACAAGACCCAGCTCGAGAGCACGATGGGCGATCTCGACGGGTGGGCCAAGTCGCTCGGTGAAACATTGCGGGAGGGCGCAGCGCTCTCACGCAAGACCGACGACGCAGACGACCCGAGCGACGACGAATGACCAAGCCCTCGCGCACACTCCGCATCTTCGCCGTCATCGGCGCCTTCTTCACCGCCCTCCTCGCGCTCGCGGTGCTCGGCCTCACCCTGCGCTGCGCCTGCGGCGGGCCCGGCCGGGTCCCGGACCGCACCGTCCTCGAGCTCGACCTCGAGCGCACCCTCCGCGAGCGCGCCCCCGCGGACCTGGTCGCCCGCGTCCTCGGCGGCGGCGGCGGCGCCAACGGCGCCGACATCGTCGCCGCGCTCGAGCGCGCCGCCGGCGACGAGCGCGTCACCGGCCTCGTCGCCCGGATCGGCGGCGCCGCCCCCGGCATGGCCCGCACCCAGGAGCTCCGCGACGCCGTCGCCGCCTTCCGCGCCAGCGGCAAGTTCGCGGTCGCCTTCGCCGAGAGCTTCGGCGAGTTCGGCCCCGGCAACCAGGGCTACTACCTGGCCACCGCCTTCGACGAGGTCTGGCTGCAGCCCTCCGGCGACGTCGGCCTCACCGGCCTCATGATGCAGGCGCTCTTCGTCCGCGGCGCCCTCGACAAGCTCGAGGTCGACGTCCGGATGGACCACCGCTACGAGTACAAGAACGCGCTCAACATGTACACCGAGCGCAGCTACACCCCGGCCCACCGGGAGGCCTCCGAGGCTGTCCTGAAGAGCATGTTCGACCAGCTCGTCGACGGCATCGCCGCCGGCCGCGGGCTCGCCCCTGAGGCCGTGCGCGCGCTCGTCGACCGCGGCCCCTTCCTCGGGCCGGAGGCGCTCGCGGAGCGGCTCGTCGACCGCCTCGGCTACCGCGACGAGGTCATCGCCCACGTCAAGGAGAAGGCCGGCGAGGGCGCCCGCCTCCTCTACCACGACCAGTACCTCGAGCGCGCCGGCCGCCCCCACACCCGCGGCCCGCGGATCGCCGTCGTCTACGGCCTCGGCCCGGTCGCCCGCGGCGCCAGCGGCTTCGACCCGCTCTTCCGCGAGGCCACCATGGGCTCCGACACCGTCGCGGCCGCCTTGCGCGCCGCGATCGACGACCCCGCGGTCAAGGCGATCCTCTTCCGCGTCGACAGCCCCGGCGGCTCCTACGTCGCCTCCGACGCGATCTGGCGCGAGACCGTGCGGGCCAAGGAGGCCGGCAAGCCAGTGATCGTCTCCATGGGCAACGTCGCCGGCTCGGGCGGCTACTTCGTCGCCATGTCCGCGACCAAGATCGTCGCCCAGCCCGGCACGATCACCGGCTCGATCGGCGTCCTCGGCGGCAAGCTCCTCACGCGCAAGCTCCTCGGCAACCTCGGCGTCACCTACGACGCCGTCATGTCGTCGAGCAACGCCGACTTCTTCAGCGACACCCACGACTACAGCGAGCGCGGCTGGGAGCGCTTCCAGGCCTGGCTCGACCGCGTCTACGTCGACTTCACCGAGAAGGTCGCGGCCGGCCGCAACCTCCCGATCGAGAAGGTCCGCGAGGTCGCCAAGGGCCGGATCTGGACCGGCGCCGACGCCCTCCGCCTCGGCCTCGTCGACGAGCTCGGCGGCTGGCCCGTCGCCCTCCGCCTCGCCAAGGAGGCCGCCGGGATCGCCGCCGACGCCGAGGTCGAGCTCAAGGTCTACCCCGCCGAGAAGAGCCTGCTCGCCCAGCTCCTCGGCGGCGAAGAGCGCGAGAGCAGCGACGCACCCGCCGCCACCGAGGCCCAGCTCGGCCTCGTCGACGAGCTCAGCGGCGCCGCCGACCCGCTCCGCGCCCGCGGCCGCGGCCCCGGCGCCCCCGGCG
>CAZMML010000441.1:0-4246 GCA_964567335.1 uncultured Nannocystis sp.
CGACCTCGACCTCGACCTCGACCTCGACCTCGACCTCGACCTCGACCTCGACCTCCGACGCCTCGACCTCGCTCGACCCCAGCACCACGACCACGTCCTCCTCCGCCTCGAGCAGCTCCGGCGGCCCCTCCGACGAGTGCTACTCGAGCACCTTCGACCTCGAGCCCGTCGAGTGGTCCGCCGGGGTCCCGTGGAGCTGGGACCCGGTCGCGCACACCTTCCGCGGCGACGTCGGCGAGTCGAACATGGGCATCTCGGCCCTCCTGATGGGCTACGAGTGGCTCGACCACACGGCCGCGGCCCGGATCCAGCTCGGCGCGAACGCCCGGGCGGGGGTCATTCTCCGCTTCACCGCCCAACCTGCCGGCCTCTACGTCGAGCTCGACGCGGTCAGCAACGCGGTGCGGGCCTACGTCCCCTTCGCCGACGCGGCGATCCTCGACGTCCCGGCCGAGATCAACCCCGGGATCTGGTACACGCTCAGCGTCGAGTTCTTCGGCGACAAGGCCTCGGTCACCCTCGACGGGGCCCCCCTCGGCACCCCCTTCCAGACCGGCAGCATGGAGGTTGGCGCGTTCGTGCTCGCCATCGCCACCGGGGCCGCGGTCTTCGACGACATCAAGGTGTGCCCCGGGCCCTGACGCTGCCACCACCGACGACTCTGCACGCACGCGGGGCCCGAACCCCGTCCCCGCCCCTTGCTCGCTGGGTCGGCGCCAGATCGGCGAGTCGCGGCCGCCCTTGCGCAGCACCCCGCGGGCGGCGAGCATGGCTCATGCTCTCACGCGCTCGCTCGCTCGCCCTGCTCTCCGCTTCCCTCGTGCTCAGCGCGTGCGGCGACGACGCGAACACCGACGGCAGCGCCACCACCAGTTCGACGAGCCTGACGACCACCTCGACGACCAGCCCGACCGGCACCGACGCGACGTCGGTCTCCACGACGGGCACGAGCGAGGGGAGCGGAGGCGTGACCCAGGGCAGCGGCGACACCACCGCCGGCACCGGCTTCAAGTTCGACGTCGGCCAGGGGATGACCTCGGGCGCCACCGACACCGGCCCTCCCGTCGACCTGTGCAAGGTCCAGGACGACATCGGCGGCGTCGGCGACTGCATGATGAAGGCGCCGCCCGACAGCTTCTCTCCCGCGCTCCAGTGGAGCTTCGGCGCCAACGAGCAGAGCATGGTCACCCCGCTCGCCGGCAACTTCACCGACGACAACGGCGACGGCGCGATCGACCTCTGCGACGTCCCCGACGTGCTCCTCGTCTCCGCCCCCTCGATCGGCTACGGCCAGATCTGCCCGATCCACGTCCTCGACGGCGCCACCGGGACCGAGCACTTCCAGATCCCGCCGAGCGAGTCGATCTCGTGCTTCGCCACCCCCGCCTTCGGCGACATCGACAACGACGGCCTGCCGGAGATCGTCGCGGTCTACAACGCGGGCGGCGTCTACCGCCTGAAGGCCTTCGAGCACGACGGCGCCCCCAAGTGGACCAACGCCACCGACGGAGGCAACGCCGCCCAGTTCCAGCGCGAGAGCGGCGCGATCGCGATCCACGACCTCGACGCCGACGGCGACGCCGAGATCGTCTTCAACCACGAGGTCTACGACCACGAGGGCAAGCTCCTGTGGGAGAAGCCGAACCCCGCCCCGGGCGAGCTCGAGGCGACCACCGCCGCGGACCTCGACGGCGACGGCAAGCTCGAGGTCATCACCGGCCACTCCGCCTACCGCTGGGACGGCGCCGTGTACTTCGAGAACTACCCGCAGATCACCAGCCAGTCGATCCCGCAGGTCGCCAACCTCGACGACGACCCCGACCCCGAGATCTTCGTCACCTCGGGGCAGGGCCTGTGGATGGTCGAGCACAACGGCCAGATCAAGTGGGGCCCGGCCACGCCGACCGGGATCCCCGCGAACGCCTACCTCGTGTGGCAGCGGCCGGGCACCGTGCACGACTTCGACGGCGACGGCAAGCCCGAGTGGGCCAGCAGCTCGCAGCAGTTCTACGCCGTCTACGAGGGCCCGACCATGGCCGACGTGCTGTGGCAGACCATGGTCGCCGACTTCTCCGGCGCGGCCGGCGGCACCGCCTTCGACTTCCTCGGCGACGGCGTCGCCGAGGCGATGTACGCCGACGAGCAGGCGCTGCGGATCTACGACGGCAAGACCGGCATGGTGCTCCTCGATCAGCCGCGCGTCAGCTACACCCTCAGCGAGTACCCGATCGTCGTCGACGTCGACAACGACGGCTCGGCCGAGATCCTCGTCGTCTCGCTCAGCGGCCAGCCCGCGCTGCAGGTCTTCCGCGACACCGAGGACCGCTGGATCCAGGCGCGTCGGATCTGGAACCAGCACGCCTACTACGTCACGAACGTGCGCGAGGACAGCACCATCCCGCAGGTCCCGGTCGACAACTGGAAGCTCTTCAACACCTTCCGGACCAACGCGCAGATCGAGGGCGGCGGCCTCTGCATGCCGCCGATCCCCGGCTGAGCGGCGCGCTCACTTGCACTGACAGATCAGGTTCGTCAGCCCCGAGGCCTGCTCGGGGACCGTGTACATGCGGCACTGGCCGCCGTCGCACTGCGTGTTCGGGATCGGCGTGCCCACGTTGGTGCAGCCGCCGTACTTGTGCATCTTGATCGTGTTCGCGGGCTCGAGGACCAGGCTGTAGCCCGGCAGAGGCGTGCAGTTCGCGCCGTAGAAGTGGGCGCAGAAGTAGGCCGCGTCGACCGCGTTGTTCCCCGCGCAGTTCACCGAGCAGCAGCCCTGGGTCACGAAGAGCGACGAGGTCAGCCCGACGAAGGTGTGCTGCGGCCCGTGCTCGACCACGCAGGCGCCGTTCACACACGCCTCGCCGCCGCAGCTCTTCCCGCACCCCCCGCAGTTGTTCGGGTCCGACGCGAGCTTCGCCTCGCAGCCGTTGCCGGCCCCCTTGTCGCAGTCGCCGTAGCCCGCGTTGCAGCTCAGCTTGCACGCCGCGCACGACCCGTTGGCCACCCCGCCGCCGTCGCACTGCTCGTTGCCCGACCAGACCACCCCGTCGCCGCACTTCGCCGCCTTGCAGTTCACGCACGCGTCGGTGACCACGTCGTTGGAGTCGTCGCAGTCCTCCCCGCCCTGGAACACCGCCCCGTCGCCGCACACCGCGGGCTTGCAGTTCACGCACGCGTCGGTGGTGATCCCGTTGCCGTCGTCGCACTGCTCGCCCGCCTGCTGGAAGCCGTCGCCGCACACCGGCTTCTTGCAGAGCGAGGTGCAGCCGTCGGTCTCGGTCATGTTGCCGTCGTCGCACTCCTCGCCGCCCTGCACGACCCCGTCGCCGCAGCCGGGGAGCTGGCAGTCCGGCTCGCAGGCGTCGTTCGCGTCGAGGTTGCCGTCGTCGCAGCCCTCCCCCGGCTGCACGAAGCCGTCGCCGCATGTCGCCGGCTCGCACGTCGAGGTGCAGGTGTCGGTGTCGATCAGGTTGCCGTCGTCGCACTCCTCCCCCGGATCGACGACGCCGTCCCCGCAGCCGCCCGGCGGCGGCGGCTCCGAGCTCCCCCCGGGTCCGCCCCCGGTCGAGGTCGAGCCTCCGGTCCCCGCGCTCGTCGCCTCGCCGCTCGTCGGCGCGCCCGTCGCCCCGCCCCCGCTCCCGCTCTCGCCCTCGCTCTCGCCGCCGCTCGACCCCGGCGCGCTCGTCGCTCCGCCGGGCTTGGCCGAATCGCCGAAGGGCGCGCTCTCCCCCGCGTCGTTGGCTCCGGCGGCGCAGCCGAGGGTCGAGGCGAGCAGGAGGACCGAGAAGGAGCGCACCATCACGCCGACCAATACCGCGCGGAGCTGCGCCGCACACGCGCGGCGCGCGAGGCGGCGCCAGCGCTCAGGTCGCGTCCACCTCCGCGACCGGGACGCCACGGAGCCCGGCCAGCGCCGCCGCCATGCGGGCGCGCACCTCCGCGCGGAGCTCGTCCGCACCTGCCCCCGGGGGCAGATCTTCGATCCGGACCGGCGCCAGCACCTCGACCCGGATCGGCAGCGGCTCGCGCCCGCAGCCGACCTTCCACGACGACTTGGGCAGCGCCGCCGTGGTGCCGTCGAGCACGATCGGAACGACCGGCGCGCCCGCCTCGATCGCCAGCGAGAACGCCCCGTGCTTGAACGCCTTGAGCCGGCCGTCCTTGCTACGCGTGCCCTCCGGGAAGAGCATCACCGACGAGCCCGCGGCGCAGCGCGATGTACTGGTTCAGCGACATGTTCCAGCCG
>CAZMML010000442.1:0-4240 GCA_964567335.1 uncultured Nannocystis sp.
CACCGACGGGACGACGACGAGCACCACCGACGGGAGCAGCGGGTCGGGGAGCAGCGGCGTGATGAGCAGCGGCGGCTCGTCGTCCTCCTCGACGACGGGGATGATGACCTCGATGTCGAGCTCGACCGCGAGCGCGTCGACGATGAACATGCCCTGCGACGAGATCAAGGTGACGCTCAAGCCGATCGTCCCGAACATGCAGCTCGTCATCGACAAGTCGGGCTCGATGTTGACGCTGTGGGACCACGACGCCAACCCGAACACGGCGACGGTGACGCGCTGGTTCAGCCTCTACGCGGTCGTCGACAAGATCCTGACGGACTTCAACGCCAAGCTCAACTTCGGGATGAACCTCTTCCCCTCGAAGTCGGCCAACGGCAACTACAACAGCGGCGCCTGCCCGGTGAACGCGAACGTCGAGGTGCCGGTCGCGCCGCTGAACAAGGACGCGATCTTGGCGGTGATGCCGGCCCAGAACAACATGACGATCAAGGGCGGCACGCCGGCGGCCGCGGGCATGGCGGCCGCGATCAGCCACCTGAAGACGCTCGATCCGATGGTGCCCCGGGCGGCGCTGCTCCTGACGGACGGCGCGGCCAACTGCGCCGCCAACACCCAGCCGCCGCCGCTCTTCGAGATGTACGATCAGACCGTCCACACGATCGTCGACAACGCCTGGAAGAACGACAAGATCCCGACCTACGTGATCGGCATCGCCACCGTCAACATGCTCTCGCCGGTGGTACAGGACGGCAACCCGGACAACATCAACCCCTACCAGAAGCTCAACGAGATCGCGGTGCTCGGCGGCAAGCCGAAGAACAACCCGAACGAGAAGTTCTACAACGCCAACAACCAGATCGAGCTCGACGCGGCGCTGAGCGCGATCATCTCGGACGCGCAGAGCTGCGTGATTCCGCTCGAGGTCGAGCCCGGCTTCCCGGACTTCACCAAGGTCAAGATCGGGGGCGTCGAGATCCCGAAGATCATGAATTGCGCGAATCAGAACGGCTGGAAGTACGTCGATCCCGCGCCGCCCTACGACGCGATCGAGCTCTGCGGCACGGCGTGCACGAACCTCAAGATGGCTGGCGCGGCCGACGTCGAGTACTACTGCATGCCGGGCTGAGCGCACGCGCTGCGCCCGCCGCAGATGTCTGCAAGGCGCGCCTCGTGTCGGCCGGGGGACCGACAAGGGCACGTGATTGTCGGCCCGCGGCGGCGCTGATACCGTGATGAGATGCGTCATTTCAGGCTTGCTTCGGCTCCTCTCGTCGCTCTGACGCTCTTGCAGGCGTGCGGCGACGACGCTCCGACGACCACTTTCGATCCGACGACCACCGCGACGACCCCGGGGACCACCGAGAACGGCTCGTCGGGGACGGGGCCCGGGACCTCCGGGACGCCGACCACGGATCAGCCGACGGGTCCGGGCACCGGCACGATCGGCACCGAGTCCGGCGCGACGGACCCGACGGTCGGGACGAGCACGACGGCCGGGACGAGCACCGACGGGACGGTCGGGACGACCAGCGCGGGGACCTCGACGACCGACGGCGGCTCGAGCACGACCGACGGCGGGAGCAGCTCGACCGGGATGGTGATCCCCTGCGACGACGCCAACTGTCCGATGGGCCAGTACTGCGACGCGGACACCAACGACTGCCAGCCCGGCTGCAACGACGACGCCGACTGTCAGAACATGACGAAGTGCGACGTGGGCACCAACACCTGCGTCGGGTGTAACGAGGACGTCGACTGCATGATCGGGACGATCTGCAGCAACAAGATGTGCGTGCCCGGGTGCAACGCCAAGCAGCCCTGCCCCGACCCGCTCTCGTGCTGTACGGACACGTGCAAGAACTTGCAGGACGACATCAACAACTGCGGCGGCTGCGGCAACGTCTGCCCGGTGCCGCCGAACGGGGTGCCGGTCTGCAACAACACCCAGTGCGGCCTCGGCTCGTGCAAGATGGGCTGGAACGACTGCGATCAGAACCCGAACAACGGCTGCGAGTACGCCGGCACCTGCAAGTGCATGCCGAACTCCGTCGCGCCCTGCTACACCGGGCCGGACGGCACGCAGGGGGTCGGGATCTGCAAGGCCGGCCAGCAGACCTGCAACGCGCAGGGGACCGGCTACGGCGCGTGCATCGGCGAGATCAACCCGAACGACATCGACCTCTGCGCCAACAACCTCGACGACAACTGCAACGGCCAGGTCGACGAGGACCTCGACGAGGACGGCGACGGCTACACCGTGTGCAAGGGCGACTGCTGCGACGCGGTCGGCCCGGCGTGCTCCAACCCGACGCTCGTCAACGCCGGCGCCTTCGAGGTCTCGGGCAACAACGTCGATGACGACTGCGACGGGATCAAGGACAACATGGTGCCGGCGTGCGACCAGGGGCTCGCTAGCAACTCGGCGAACCCGCTCGACTACGCGAAGGCGATCGACCTGTGCCAGTTCACGACCGAGAACGCGACCGGCAAGGACAAGAAGTGGGGCGTGATCTCGGGGACGCTCACCCGCGCGAACGGGGCCGGCGCGCCCGACGCGCAGGCGCGCTCGATCCGGACCGGCTTCGGCACGAACGTCCTGCCGCAGCAGAACGCGAGCCTCGCGGTCTTCTCGACCGGCAACGCGGCCGACCTCAACGACGCGAACCCGCCCTACGCGGACTTCCAGATCGGCAAGGACAACGGCGCCAACAGCGGCGCCCCAGCCGACTGGCTCGCCGCCAACGGCAACCAGTTCCCGAACGCGCCCGGGTGCCCCGGCGCGGGCAGCACCAACGCCAACAACAGCGTGATGCTCAAGCTCCGGATCCGGGTGCCGACCAACGCGAAGTCGTTCAACGTGCAGATGTACTTCTACTCCGCCGAGTGGCCGGAGTGGACCTGCACGCCCTACAACGACCTCTTCGTCACCCTGGTCGACTCGATGGGCGCGGGCAACCCGACCGACAAGAACATCGCCATCTACTCGATCAACAACCTGAAGTACCCGGTCGGCGTCAACCTCGTGAAGGCGGCGCCGGGCCTCTTCACGCAGTGCAAGAACGGGCAATTCGGCTGCAGCGGCGTCAACGGCGGCAACTACAACGGGTGCACCGGGCTCACCGGGCTCACGGGGACGGGCTTCGACATCCTCGAGGGCGGCTGCGGCACCAACAACACCACCGGCGGCGGCACGGGCTGGCTCAAGATGTCGGGCAACGTCAAGGGCGGGGAGACCATGGAGATCCGCTTCGCTATCTGGGACACCGCGGACGGGATCTACGACTCGCTGGTGCTCCTCGACGACTGGGTCTGGTCGGTCCAGGCGTCGCAGCCCGGCGTGCAGCCGAATTAGGCCGTCCGCGGGCGTGCGCGTCGACGCCGCGGGGGCGGCCGCGAGCGGGCGTTCGGTCCCTTCGCGGCCGGGCGAGCCTCCGCGCCCGTGGGTAGCCACGGGCCCGAAAGTCCCGCATCATAGGTCGCCCATGCCCCGCGCCCTCGCCCGCTTCGCCGGACTCGTCCTCGGCCTCGTGACCGCCGACGCGGCGGCTCAGCCGGGCGCCGCAGCGTCCGCCTCCGCGGTGACGCCCGGCCCGGCGCGACTCTTCAAGCCCGGGATCCGCGACGCGGCGAACCCGGGCCGCTACGCCCGCGAGTTCGAGCGGCGCAAGCAGATCCTCCGAGAGCCGGGGCCCAGCGCGGCGCTGGCTCTGCTCGGGCTGCTCTACGAGCTCCAGGGCGAGCTCCCCGCCGAGGATCTGCTGGCCTTCCTCGAGCAGGCCCGAAAGCACCGCGAGCCTCTGGTCGCCAGCTATGCCGGGTACCTCCGCGCGCAGGTCCTCGAGGTGAGGGCGCCGAAGGACGCCGACGCGGCTTTCCGGACCGAGGGCTACTTGCTCGACTGGCAGGTCGCGGGGCCTTTCGAGAATGCCGGCCGCGGCGGCCATGCCCAGGCTTTCCCGCCGGAGTCGACGCCTTTTTCGGCCGGCCAGACCTTCGTCGGCAAGCTCCCCGGCGAGCCCTTGCCGTGGCGCGCCCTCGTCAACGCGCGGGCTCCGCGCGGCGGCTTCGTCGACCTCTCGCACCTCCTTCAGCCGGACGACAACGTCACCGGCTATGCGACGGCCTGGGTCCGCAGCGATCGCCCGGTCGATGCGGCCCTGCACATCGGCGCGGCGGGCGCCTACAAGGTATGGCTCAATGGCTCCCCGGTGGGCGAGAGCGATGTCTACCACGCTCC
>CAZMML010000443.1:0-4238 GCA_964567335.1 uncultured Nannocystis sp.
TGGCGGTCGAGGCGGCGCTCGGGATCTACCGCGGCGGGCTGCTGCCGCCCGCGCTCGCGCGCAAGGTGATCCCGGCGCTGGCCGGCTGCGAGGACGTGACGCTGGACGGGGCGCGGGTGAAGGCGGAGGCGGAGCCGGCGGGGTACCACGGGCGGGTGGCGGCGTTCACGGGGGGCGCGGGCTACCGGCTCTACATCGTCCGCGATCCGGCGATCCGCGAGGTGTTCGCAAGGAGCGGGGCGGTGCTCTGCGGCGAGGCGCTGCGATGGTTCGACCAGGGCGGGATCGTCGGGGCGGAGGCGAAGGCGCTCGGCGAGGGGCTGATCTTCCCGCCCGAGCGGGCCGGCGAGCTGGTGGCGGAGGCGATCCCTGCGCTGCGGGCGCGGGTCAAGGGCTTCCAGGAGAAGGTCCGCGGGCTGCCGACGCTCTCGGCCTCGCCGCCGCGGGTGGTGTTCGACGTGGAGCGGGCGGGCGAGGGGCTGAGCGTCCTGGCGAACATTGTCTATGGGAGACCCGCGAGCGCGCGCGTGGAGGGCGACCGGCTGCGGGTGTTCGGCCGCGAGGTGCCGCGCCGCGATCCGGCCGCGGAGGCGGCGCTGACGGAGCGGCTCCGGGCGCTCGACCTCGCGGCGGGGCGCCGGCGGGCGGCGGTCGGGCGGCTGGCGGTCGGGCTGGCGGAGGCGATCCGCGGCTTTCCGGGGGCGGAGATCGTCGGCGAGGCGCACCGCTCCTTCGCGCGCAGGCCGACCCTGGCGCCGCGGATCGAGGCGGGCGCGGGCGGGATAGGGGTGTCCTTCGAGACAGGCGAGTCGGGGACGGCGATCCGCGTCGACGCGCGGCGGGTCCTCGCGGCGTGGGAGGCGGGCGAGGCGGAGCTGCTGCTGCCGGAGGGCGGGGTGACCCCCGTGCCGGTCGACTGGCTGGAGCGCTTCGGGCCGCAGGTGGCGCTGCTGCTGGCGGCGCGCGAGTCGGGCGGGGAGGCGCGCTGGGCCCGGCCCGCGCTGGCGACGCTGTGTCAGGCGCTCGAGTACCCGGCGCCGCCGGAGCTGGCGCGGCTCGCCGCGCTGGCCGAGGGCTTCGCGGGGGTGCCGCCGGCGCGGCTGCCGGCGGACCTCGGGGCCACGCTGCGCGCCTACCAGCGCCGCGGGGTCGACTGGCTGTGTCTGCTGCGCGACGCGGGGCTAGGGGCGCTGCTCGCCGACGACATGGGGCTCGGCAAGACGCTGCAGGCGCTGTGCGCGGCGCGCGGGCGCGGGCTGGTGGTCGCGCCGACGAGCGTGCTGCACAACTGGCGCGCGGAGGCGGCGAAGTTCCGGCCGGGGCTGCGGACCGCGCTCTACCACGGGCCGCGGAGGCGCCTCGATCCGGCGGCGGATCTGACCCTGACGAGCTACGCGCTGCTGCGCCTCGACGCCGAGGCGCTGGCGGGGGTCGGGTGGGACTTCGTGCTGCTCGACGAGGCGCAGGCGATCAAGAACCCCGACAGTCAGGTCGCGCGAGCGGCCTTCGGCTTGCGCGCGGGCTGGCGGGTGGCGCTGTCGGGGACGCCGGTCGAGAACCGCCTGACCGAGCTGTGGAGCGTCTCCCACTTCCTCAACCCGGGGCTGCTCGGCGGGCGCGGTGACTTCGAGGCGCGCCTGGCCCGGCCGATCGCGGAGGGCTCGGAGGCGGCGGCGGCCTCGCTGCGCCGGCTGCTGTTGCCCTTCGTGCTGCGCCGGCGCAAGCAGGAGGTCGCCCCCGAGCTGCCGCCGCGGACGGAGGTCGTGCTGCGCTGCGCGCTCGACGAGCGCGAGCGTTCGGTCTACGAGGCGGTGCGCGCCGCGACCCACAACGAGGTGATCGAGCGGCTCGCGGGGGGGGGCGGGGTGCTGGCGGCGCTCGAGGCGCTGCTCCGGCTGCGCCAGGCGGCGTGCCACGCGGCGCTGGTCCCGGGGCAGTCGGCGACGAGCTCTTCGAAGGTGGAACTGCTCCTCGAGCGGCTCGGCGAGGCGGTCGAGGAGGGCCACAAGGCGCTGGTGTTCTCGCAGTGGACGAGCCTGCTCGACCTCTGTGAGGCGCCGCTGCGCGCGGCGGGGCTGGGCTTCTGTCGCCTCGACGGCGCGACCCGGGATCGCGCGGGGGTGGTGGCGAGCTTCCAGGATCCGGGCGGGCCGCCGGTGATGCTCATCTCGCTCAAGGCCGGCGGCACCGGGCTCAACCTGACCGCCGCGGACCACGTGTTCCTGCTCGACCCCTGGTGGAACCCGGCGGTCGAGGACCAGGCCGCCGACCGCGCCCACCGGATCGGGCAGGAGCGGCCGGTGCTGATCCACCGCCTCGTCGCGGAGGACACGGTCGAGGAGCGGATCTTGGCGCTGCAGGAGTCCAAGCGGGCGCTCGCGGACGCGGCGCTCTCGGGCGCGGCGCAGGCAGCCGCGCTCACGCGCGAGGATCTGCTGGCGCTGCTGGAGTGAGCGTCACTCCGTGAATGTCAGGCCCCGCGAGGTGAAGGCGAAGAGCAGCGGGACGGTCGGCGGGACGACGAAGCTGTGCTGCGTGCCCGCGCGGTGGAGGACGCGGTCACCGGGGCCGAGCCAGCCGACGCGGCTGTCGTCGCAGGAGCCTTGCAGGACGAGGATCTCCTCGTCGCCGTCGTGGATGTGGCGCGGGAAGACCGCGCCGGCCTCGGAGCGGCCGAACCCCGCCTCCGAGGCGCCGATCTGTCCGAGGGAGCAGACCGAGAACCCGGGGAAGAGCGGGCGCCACGCGGTCGGATCGGCCAGGCGCGCGAGCGCGGCCTCGGCGTCGGCGAGGGGGAGGCCCATCAACTCGGCGACGCTCGGGGCGCGGAGCCGGAGGCCGGTCGGGCCGGAGAGGTGCGCGGCCTCGCCGACGACCTGGGCGCGCAGCGAGGGGCTGCGCCAAGGGACAGCTCGATCGGCGGCGAGGAGGGGCCCGAGCTCGGTGACGCGGTCGATGCGAGTGCGGCAGGTCGGGCAGGACTCGAGGTGGGCGCGGAGCTCGGCCGGGTGCTCGCCTCCGAGGGCCAGCTCCCACGCGGCGACCTCGTCGATGTGATCGGTCATGTTCATGGCGCGCAAGGAATACGCTGCGGCCCGGGGATCGGATCGGTCAAGTGCGAGGGGGTAGGCGAGGCGCCCCGAACTCCCCCCAGGGGGGCGGCTTCGAGCGCCGATCCCGCCGGTCCCGCCGGCCCCGGCGAGCCGAGAGGTGTCCTCCTCGACATGTCTCATCGTTCTATCAGCGGACAGCCCGCTCGGCGCGGGCTGTCCGCGGGCCGGCCCTGGCGCCGCCTTGCTGCGGTGTAGGTCTCCGTGGCAGACTCAGGTCGATGCGCGCGTCGGCGGCTCTGCTCTCGCTGATCACCCTCGCGTGCTCGGGTTCGGCGCCCGAGGGCGCGCCCGTCGAGGCCAACCCGAACATGCCCGACCGGGTCCATCCGCCGCCGCCGCCGCGACCGGAGCGCGCGGTGGTCGTGAGCTGCCCGACGGAGCTCCGCGAGCCAGAGTCGATCGATCGGGTGATCGGGGCCGCGTGCGGGACGGTCACGGTCCACCCGGGCTACCGCGTCGACGGCGGCTCGCTGACCGTGGAGGGCGGGGTCACGCTCGCGTTCATGCCCGGCGCCGAGCTCCCCGTCGGCTTCGAGAAGCCGGCGGTCCTGCGCGTGCGCGGCACCCCGGCGGCGCCGGTGCGCTTCACGGCGTTCGGGCCGCAGCGCTTCGCCGGCGCCTGGAAGGGCGTGACCCTCTACGAGCACGCCGACGGCTCGGAGATCGCGGGCCTCGAGATCGAATTCGCCGGCACGGCGCTCCGGGGGGCGATCCACGTCCGCGCCGAGGGCGTGGCGATGGAGGGCTCGACGATCCGCGACTGCGCCGGCGTCGGCGTCCACGTGACCTCGCAGGGGCGCCTGGTGCGCTTCCGCGGCAACCGGATCGAGCGGGTGAGCTCGCCCGTGGTGCTGGTGCCGGCGCCCTCGGCGGGGGCGCTCGCGGCGGACAACGTGTTCCCGGAGGGGTCCTTCATCCATGTGCTCTCCGGCGCTGTGCGTGACTGGGCGCGCTGGGAGGCAACGGTGCCGATCGTGATCGGCGGCCCGGTCGAGGTGGAGGCGCGCGACGACCGGATGCCCGCCCGCCTCGAGCTGGCGCCCGGATCGGTGCTCCGCTTCGACGACGACGCGTACATCAACGTCGGCTACGACCGGCGCGGGGGCCTGCTCGCAGACGCGGCCG
>CAZMML010000444.1:0-4228 GCA_964567335.1 uncultured Nannocystis sp.
CTCGAGGTCCACACGACCACCGCGCAGAGCAAGTCCTGGGTGCTCGTACGGGCGGTCGACGGGGCGGGCGCGCCGATCCCGGTGAGCGCGGAGGGGGGTCCCGCGGCCCGGCCCTTCACCGGCGATCCGACCCCGATCGGCCACCACGATCTGCTCGCCGACCGCGGCCCCCTCGCCGGGCCGAGCTTCCTGCCGCTGCGGGCGTACCTCGCCGCCGCGGACGCGCTCGCCGACGGCGACACCGACGCGGCGGAGCGCTACACCGGGATGCTCCAGGCCTACGGCCCCGACTTCCCTGAAGGACAGGTGCTGATCGCGGCCTTCGAGATCGCCGACCCATCGCGCGAGCGCACCGCGTCGACCTCCCGCCAGCGCGAGGCGATCGAGGAGGCGCTGCGCCTCGATCCGAAGCTCGACCGGGCGCGGGTGCGCCTGCTCGATCTGGACCTCGAGAAGGGCGAGGTCCAGGAGGTCCTGGACGCGCTCGCGGCGCTGCCGCCGGACGCGCTGCGCCACGTGCCCGGGGAGCTGATCCGCTTCGGCGCGTACCTCGCCCGCGGCAACGAGCCGCTCGCGGAGGCCGCGCTCGCCCGCGCGCTGGCGAAGAACCCGCGCGCCTGCTCGGTCCTCAAGGCCCAGCGGACGCTGGCGCAGCGCCGCAACGAGGTCGCGCGGGAGGACGCGCTGACCGTCGAGCTCGAGCGCTGCCCGGGCACGACCGGATCGCGCGCGCGGCTCGCCTTCCGCCGCGGGCGGGTCGACGAGGCGCGCGGGCTGCTGCTGAAGCTCCTCGAGCGCACGCCCGACGACGTCGACGTGATGGAGGAGCTCGCCGCGCTCGAGGTCGCCGAGGGCCGCTACGACGAGGCGGCGCGCTGGCGCAGGAAGATCCTCGCGCTGCGACCCTTCGCCGCGCGGACGATGATCTCGACCGCAGACGTCGAGGCGCGCGCCGGCGACGTCGCCAAGGCGCGCGCGACGGTCGAGGGCGCGCTGGCGAAGATCCCCCAGAGCTCGGCGCTGCGGACGATCGCCGAGGGCCTCGGGATCCCCGACGACCTGCAGCAGCTCCGCGTCGACGGGCCCCCGCTGGTCGCGGCCTACCGCGCGGGCAAGTTCGACTACGAGGGCGCCAGCGAGGTGCTGGTCCTCGACCGCAGCGCGATCCGGCTCTACGACGACGGGAGCCAGCGCCAGATCGTGCACACGATCGTCGAGCTGCGCAGCAAGGAGGCGATCGATCGCTACGGCGAGATCAATCCGCCCTCGGGGGTCCGCGTCCTGACCCTGCACACGATCAAGGCCGACGGGACGATCTTCGAGCCGGAGTCGATCCCGGAGAAGGACGGGCTCAGCCTGCGCGGCCTCCAGGTCGGCGATGTGGTCGAGTACGAGATCCTCTTCGAGCGCGAGCCGCTGGGGCTCCTGCCGGGCTTCGTCGATCTGGCGACCTTCCGCTTCCAGTCGAAGGACACCCCCTTCCACGTCTCGGAGTTCTACGTCGCTCACCCGCGCGGGCTGGCGCTTCAGGTCGACCGCCGCGCCGGCGCCCCGGAGACCCAAGAGGGGAGCATCGGCGACCTGGCCCTCAAGTCGTGGCGGGTGCAGCGCTCGCCGCGCCTCGGGGTCGAGCCGCAGATGCGTCACATCCTCGACGAGGTGCCCTCGGTCCGCGTCTACTCGGCCGTCGACCCCAAGCAGTGGGTCTCGAGCCTGGCGCTCCGCGTCTACCCCGGCCAGCGCTCGAACCCCGAGCTCCGCGGCCTCGCGGCGAGCCTGACGAAGGGCGTCGGGACGCCGCGGGGGAAGGTCCAGGCGCTGTGGAGTTGGGTGGTCGAGGAGATCGAGGAGGAGGGCGACGTGTCGACGCCGGCGACCGTGACGCTCTCGGCCCACAAGGGCAACCGGCTGATGCTCCTGCGGGCGCTGCTCCGCGAGGCGGGGATCCGCTCGGAGCTCTGGCTCGCCCGCGACAACTTCTCGCTCCGTCCGCTGCCAAACGGGAGCCCCTTGCTCGAGACCTACGAGGTGCCGATCCTCGCCGTCTCGGTCGGCGAGAAGGAGCCGCTGGTGGTGTTGACCGGCTCGAAGGTGATCCCGCCCGGCTACCTCTCGCCGGGCCTCGCGGGCGCGGAGGGGATGCGGGTCCAGGTCGAGGAGGGGGACGCGCCGTCCGGGCCGGTGAAGCTCCCGGCCTCGCCGAAGGGGCTCGCGGACCGCCGCAGCTACGACCTCCAGGTCGAGATCGGCCGCGACGGCGCCGGGACCGTGAACGGGACGATCGAGCTCCAGGGCATGGAGGCCGCCGCGTGGCGCGACGTGCTCCGCAACCTCGACGAGGACCGGATCCACGAGGGCTTCGAGCGGGCCGAGCTCGGCGCGATCCTCCTCGGCGCGAAGATGACGCTGAACTCGGTCGAGATCGAGCACAAGCGAGACCTCGAGAAGCCGCTCCGCTTGGTCTTCTCGGCGAGCGTCACGGGTGCGGTGATCGCGCAGGGCGGCGAACTGCTGATGCGCGCGAACCCAGTGCCGATGAACATGGGCCTGAACTACGCGGCCCTCCCGCAGCGCAAGACGGGGTGGATGATGCCCTACGCGCCGCTTCTCGAGGGGAAAGTGACGATCAAGCTGCGCGACGCGAGCTTCACCGCGCCCCCCGCGCCGCAGGCGCTCACGAGCTCCTTCGGCACCTTCAAGCGCGAGGTCAAGGCCAGCGGCCCCAGCGAGCTGACCATCACCACCCGCTCGACCCTGGCGGTCGGCAGCTACGCCCCGGAGCGCTACCCCGAGATCGTCGAGTACACGCGCACGATCAAGGCGGCCGAGGACCAGGTGATCCGGGCCCGCTGAGCCCGAAAAAAAAACTGAGGCCCGCGGTGATCGATGCGACGAGTTCGCGCCACATCCCTGGTGTGACCCGCCGATATCGCTAAGAAGGCGGGGCCCGGCGGGGGGCGGAGGGATTATCCGGGCCCTCTTCCCTCCCTCGGGTGGACCACGGCGGCGCTATCCGGGCCGCGGTAGCGCTATCCCTATCTCCGCGCTACTCCGCCGCCGCCGCCTCCCCGGCGGCGGCGGCGTCGTCGTCCGTCTCCCCCTCGGGTCCGGGCAGGAGCACCTGCTCGAGGACCTCCCGGATGTGCTTCACGTAGTGGAGGCGCAGATCCTGGCGCGCGGCCTCCGGGATCTCGGGCTCATCCTTCCGGTTGCGATCGGGCAGGATCACGTCGCGGATCCCGGCCCGGTGCGCGGCCAGGACCTTCTCGCGGATCCCGCCGACCGGCAGGACCTGCCCGCGGAGCGTGATCTCGCCGGTCATGGCGACGTCGACCCGCGCGGGTCGGTGCGTGGCGAGCGAGACGAGCGCCGTGGCGATCGCGATGCCGGCGCTCGGGCCGTCCTTGGGCACCGCGCCCGCCGGGAAGTGGACGTGGATGTCGTAGCGGCGGGTGAGCTCGCGGACCAGCTCGGGGTCGATGTGGAACTCCTCGCTGCGCCCGCGGACGAGGCTGAGCGCGGTCTGGGCCGACTCCTTCATCACGTCCCCGAGCTTGCCGGTGAGGCGGATCTTGCCGGTGCCCTGGTTGAGGGTGGCCTCGACGAAGAGGATCGTCCCGCCGGTCGGGGTCCATCCGAGGCCGGTGACGACGCCCGGGGCGGGCTCCTTGGCGGCGAGCTCGTCGTGGTGGCGCGGCGGGCCGAGGATCCGCAGCGCGTCCCCGGCCCCGATCGTCAGGTGGGCCGGCTTGCCCTCCGCGAGCGTCATCGCGATGTCCCGGAGGATCGAGGCGAGCTCCCGCTCGAGGTTGCGGACCCCGGACTCGCGGGTGTACTGCGTGGCCAGCGAGAGGAGGATCTCGTCGGGGATGACCACCGGGACGTCCTTGAGGCCGTTCTCGAGCTTCTGCTTGGGGAGCAGGTGGCGCCGGGCGATCTCGAGCTTCTCCTCGATGGTGTACCCGGTGAGCTGGATGATCTCGAGGCGGTCGCGGAGGACCCCGGGGATCGAGCCGAGGTCGTTCGCGGTGCAGATGAAGATCACCTTCGAGAGGTCATAGTCGACGGCGAGGTAGTGGTCGAAGAATGCGCTGTTCTGCTCGGGGTCCAGCGCCTCCAGCAGCGCCGACGCGGGGTCGCCGCGGAGGTTGGCGCCGACCAGCTTGTCGATCTCGTCGAGCACGATCACGGGGTTCTTGCTGCCGGCCCGCTTCATCGCCTGGATGAA
>CAZMML010000445.1:0-4224 GCA_964567335.1 uncultured Nannocystis sp.
GGGTTCGAATGCGGCGCAGGGGGCGTCGGGGTCGAGCGGGTCGCCGGCCTGGCCCGCGGCGAGCTCGTCCCGGGCGCGCGGCGAGAGCCACAGGAAGCCGGCGCCGAGCGGGCCGAAGAGCCACTTGTGGGCGCTGGCGACGACCGCGTCGGCGCCGGCCGTGACCGGGGCGGCGAGCCCGAGCGCCTGGGCGGCGTCGACGACGATCCAGGCGAGGGGGAGCGCCGCGCGCAGGGCGGCGAGGTGCGCCGCGAGCGGGAGGACCTGGCCCGTCGTATAGGTGACCTGCGACAGGAAGATCAGGTCAGGCGAGCGCTCGCGGGCGTGGGCGGCGAGCGCGGGTGGGTCGGCCAGACAGGCGTCGGGGAGGTAGGAGACGCGGAAGCCGGGGTGGCGGAGCAGGCCGGCGAGGCCGCCCGCGTGCTCGTGGCCGGTGGTCACGACGCGCACCGGGGCGGGGCCGAGGCGGGCGTGGAGCGCGAGGGTCAGGCGCGTCATCGTCTCGCTGGCGCCGCCGGCGAGGGCGCGGGCGCGGCGGAGGTCGGCGCGCCCGCGCTGGTACTGCGCGAGCGGGGAGGCGGCGAGGTCGTCGTCCCAGAAGGCCTGCTGGGCGGCGCGCACGGCGGCGGCGGGCGCGCCCAGGGTGCCGGGGTTGAGCGCGAGGCGCGGGCCGGGGAACTCGCGCGCGCGGAACCTGTCCCAGAGGTCATGGTCGTCGGGGGCGGCGCGGAGGGCGGCGACGAGGGGATCCGGGGGCGCGTCGCCCGGGGCAGCGGGGTCGTACGCGCGGGCGCTCATGCTCAGGATACGAGGGGGCGCCAGGCGACCTGGGGCGGGAAGAGGGCGGGGTCGATGCGCGCCTTGTGGCGCAGGACGGCGTCGAAGAGGCGCGCGAGCGCGGCCTCGAAGGGGGTGGCGCGCAGGTTGGCCGCGACGTAGTCGGCCGCGATCCCGTGGTCGGCCTTGCGGGCGGCGAGCTCGCCGCGCGGGTCGTGGGCGCGCGAGACCTCGCCGCGGAGGCCGCGGTCCGCGGCGACGCGGAGGATCGCGGCGGCGATCTCGTTGACCGAGAAGTCGCGCTCCGTCACGTGGTTGATCACGCGGTGCTCGCCGGGCGCGGCGGGGCGATCGGCGAGGCGGGCGAGCGAGCCGATCGCGTCGTCGATCTCGATCAGGCCGGTGCGCTGGTGGCCGGTGCCGTACACGGTGATCGGGTGGCCGCTGGCGACCTGGGCGGCGAAGCGGTTGACGACGGTGCCGAAGACCGCGTCGTAGTCGAGGCGGGTGTCGAGCTCCGCGTCGCCCTCGGCGAGCCGCACGCCGGCGCCGAAGGTCGTGCACTGCATGACGTCGGTGATCCGCAGGCCCCACTTGCGGCAGGCGAGCGAGATGTAGTTGGTGTCGTTGATCTTGCTGACGTGGTAGATGTCGTCGGACTCGCGCGGGAAGGGGACGGGCCGCGCGGCGCGCCGCCCCTCGTGCTCGGGGACGAAGTAGCCCTCCGGGATGTCGAGGCCGCAGTGGGCGTACTCGCCGAAGGAGCCGAGCTTGACGACGTGGGCCTCCGGCGCGTGCGCGCGTACGGCCCAGAGCAGGCGCATGTTGCCGACCTCGTTGTTGACGAGGGTGTGGACGGCGCGCTCGACGCTGGCCATCGAGTAGGGGGCGCTCGCCTGCTGGGCGAGGTGGTAGATGGTCTCCGGGCGGAGCTCGGCGACCAGCGCGTCGAGCTCCGGGGCGGCGACGTCGAGCTCGACCAGGCCGAGGTTGCCGCGCCCGAAGCGGCGCTGGAAGGCGGCGAGGCGCGCCTCCGGGGCGGCGATCGGGGTGATGCTGTCGCCGCCGACCTCGGCGACGAGCCGGCGCCGCGCGAGGTTGTCGACGATCACGACCCGCGCGTCAGGGCGCTGCGCCGCCAGCGTGAGGGCGAGCGGCCAGCCGAGGTAGCCGTCCCCACCGAGGACCAGGAGCGTCGCCATGACCGATCACTTGAAGGGGGTGTAGACCCAGTCGTTGGCCTTGGCCGAGACGTGGCAGTTGTAGCAGTAGGGCGCCATTCCGTCGTGGACGGTGGTCTCGCCCTTGGCGTTGAAGGCGATCCAGTACCAGTCGCCGTGCGCGTCGTCGTAGCCGGTCCGCTTCCACATCACGGTGTGCCCGGTCGGCTCCTTGCCCTCGGCGTCCTTGAACTGCTCCTTGACGAGGATCGTGCCGTCCGGGAACTCGCCGGTGAACTTCGCGATCGCGTCGACCGCGACGTCGTTCATGTAGCTGCGCACGTAGTCGCCGTTGTGCGTGCGGCTCATGATCAGGCCGGCGGGCGCGCCCGGGAACTGCGCCCACCCCTTGTAGATGTTGCCGGCGATCGCCAGGTCGTAGGCCTCGCGGGCCGGATCCTCGTCCTCGCCGGTGCAACCGACGAGCGAGAGGACAAAGGCCACGGTGGCTGCGCTTGTCAAGTATTTTCGCATGAGCGCTCGCTTCTTCTCGTCGCGAGGAGACCACGCCTCGCGCTGGGTGACAACCCCTCGCGCTTGCGAGAGCAGGCCCCTGCGTCCAACGCGAGCGCAGGCGAGAAGTTACACGCGACGAGCGAGCGCCGATCAGCCGGCGGCGGCGGCCGGGGCGCGTTGCGCGCCGCCGGGGTCCTTGCCCTTACTCTTGCTCTTGCCCTTGCCCTTGGGTGGCGGTGCCTGGAGGGCGCGCCAGGCGGCGAGCAGCTCGGCCTCGCGGGCGCGCGTGAGCCCGGCGCGAGGTTTCGCGCGGCGCTCGGCCGGGAGGGTCTTCCACCACGCGAGCGTGGCGGTCATCGACTCCTCGAGCGCCCGGTTGGTCATGCCGGCGGCGAGCGCACGCTCGATGCTGACGGCGGCGAAGCCCTCGCTGCCGGGGTCGGGCGGGACCCACGCCGGGATGTCGGACCAGGGCTCGACCTTGTTGTCGGCGAGGAAGGGGCGCGAGACCCAGACCAGCTCGGCGCGGCCGCCGAGGGCCGCGTTGCCGCGGGTCAGCAGGTCGCCGATCGGGAGCGGCGGGCCGACCGCGTTGTAGATGCCGACGCTGCCCTTCTCGAGCGCGAGGATCGAGAACTCGGCGAGGTCGCGGACGTCGATGAACTGCACGGGGACGCCCGGGTCGCCGGGGGCGAGCACAGGGCCGCCCTCGTCGAGGCGCACCGGCCAGTAGGTGAAGCGGTCGGTCGGGTCGTGCGGGCCGACGATCAGGCCGGGGCGGATGACGGTGGTGCGGCCCGGGAGCGCGGCCTCGACGGTCTGCTCGCAGAGGGCCTTGAGCGCGCCGTAGAACTGCGGGACGTCCTCGGTCTTGGGGTCCGGCGCGGTGGCGACGGGGGAGCTCTCGTCGAGCGGCTTGCTCGGGTCGCCGTAGACGGAGATCGTCGAGACGAAGACGTACTGCCGCACGCGCGGCGCGAGCAGCTCGACGGAGGCGCGGACGATCCGCGGGACGTAGCCCGAGGTGTCGATGCAGGCGTCCCAGGTGCGACCCTCGAGCGCCTTGAGATCGCCGTCACGATCGCCGCGGAGCTTCTCGACGTCGGGGAAGAGCTCGGGCCGGGTCTTGCCGCGGTTGAAGAGCGTGACGCTGTGACCGCGGCGCCGCGCCGACTCGACCAGGTGGGGGCCGAGGAAGCCGGTGCCGCCGAGGATCAGGATCTTCTGCGCGGGCCCGCCGAGGACGATCGGGGCGGGGGTCGGCGGCGGCGCTGGGTCCTTCCGCGGCGGTGGCGGCTGGGTCGGGGCCGCGGTGTCGCCGCGCGGGCGGCACGCGGCGAGGGAGAGGGCGCCGCCGGCGAGGCGGAGGAAGGAGCGGCGAGGGAAGGTCATGGCGGTCGCGTCTCGTGAGACCCCGAGTGTGGGGCGCTTGTTTCGCGCCCCGAGCGTGCGCCCAGGGCGGCGGCTTGTCGAGCCCGGGCGCCGGGGCCGTGGCGTATGCTGGGCCCGATGACGGCGCGAGCGGGCGAGGGAGCGGCGGTCGCGTGGTCGGCCGGGTTCTTCTTCTTCGCCCTCAGCGCCTACTACCTGCTCCGGCCGCTCCGCGACGAGATGGGGGTCGCGGGCGGGTCGGCCAGGCTGCCCTGGCTCTTCACGGCGACCTTCCTGGTGATGCTGGCGGCCGTGCCGCTCTACTCGTGGGTGGTGGCGCGGGTCGGGCGGGAGGTCTTCGTGCCGCTGGTGTACCGCTTCAGCGCGGCGGTGCTGGTCG
>CAZMML010000446.1:0-4221 GCA_964567335.1 uncultured Nannocystis sp.
CCCGCATATCCTCCGATATTAGGACTCGGATCAACGGCTCTTGCGGAGGGGCCGACTCCTGGGGGGCGCTGCTCAGGGGCTCCGCGGCGCCGTCAGTCGCCGGGGGGGTCTCTGCGGCAACGAATTCGGGGGCCGCGTCGGCAGGGGCCGCGTCGGTCAGAGGCGCATCCGCAGCGGACGCATCCGCGGGGACGGACGCCTCGGACGACGCTTCAGGCGGAGGCTCGGAGGTGGGTGTCGGTGGAGGAGCTTGGTCCGGCGCCGCGGTCAGCGGGGTCTGGTCAAGCGAGGCCTGGTCCGGCTGCTCGCCGGACGAGGAGGTCTGAGACATGATGAAAGATCCTAGAGCGCAAGGAGCTCCCGGCGTGCGTCGGCGTGGCGACTGCTGCGGTCGAGGAACTCGCGCTGCAAGGCGAGGAGTCGATCGAGCCGTCGTCCGAGGTCGGAGTCCGAGCCGGCGCAGAGCGCCCGGGTCTCGCGGAGAAGGTTGGAGAGATCCGCCGCAGCGAGTTCTTCGTGATCCGCCCACCGCAGGGGCTTTTGGTCGAAGAGAGAGACCAAGCGATCGCGGACAAGATCGATGCGGTACTCGCAGACCAGCGCGCCCGAGGGGGCGGTGAGGTCTTGTTGGGCGAGCCCCACGTAGATCCCGATCACTGCGTAGAAGGTGGCGGCAACAGAGACCGCGACCCACGCAGCAGTGAGGATTCGATCACGATGTGTTGAGGCGGCCTTAGTCAGGGCGAGCGGAGTCTCCCAGGTCAGAGCCCGCAGGTCAAGGCCGGGGGACGGCCGCGGCGCGTCCCCGTCCTGGGGTCGTCACTCGTCCTGGTTCGCAGGGCGGGTCACGTAGTTGAGGAGGCGCTCCTGGGTCAGGTAAACTGGACTGTTTCCAGGACGCAGGCGGCGGATCTTGCACGCGAGGGTCCGATCACAGACCCCGGGGGCGTTGAGGTCGTAGGTGTCAAACTCGAAGCTGATCCCCTTCCAGCTCGTGCGATCGAGCGGAATAGCCCGCGTGCTCAGATCGAAGTCGTCGAGCTCGATGGTGTAGGTCACGCCTGACTTGGCGAGCAGGAGATCCGGCCCGTCCGCGACGGGGACGCCGCCCTCGTTGTGGACGAGCTTGCTGCCGGTCCGCAGGTCCAGGATGATGATCGGCGCGGGCGCCGTCTGGCTGGTACCGATGGTGATCTTGGGGAGCGCGGTGAGGAAGTAGAGGCCCGGATCCAGCGGTAGGACGTACTCGCCGAGGGTCCCCGGGAGGGTGCTCGTGGTGTAGAAGAAGGGGCCGAGGGTCCCAGGAGGCTCATCCTTGATGATCCGCTCGGCGACGATCTCCGCCTCGGGCGTGCAGGTCCCTCCCTCGGGCGCGACGGCGCAGTCGGCGACCGCGACCCTCCCGCGCAGGAGCACCCGGTACGGGAGCTGAAGATCGAGCGAGCTGCGCCCGGTCTCCACCGTGATCGGCAGCGTCGCCGACTGGAAGATCGAACCGACCGGGGACTCGACCGCGAGCTGGTACGCCTGCAGGCCGGGGCTCGCCGGCCCGGCGCTGAGCTGGACCTGGCACTCGGGCTTGTCGGCGGCGCAGTCGCCGAGGGCGACCGAGCCGGTGTAGCTCCCGCCCTTGAGACAGGTCTTCCACGGGTTCATGTCGTCCGGATCGTCGATGTTCGTGGTCGCCGTGGTGGTCGCCGTGAGAGTGCCGCGCAGCGGGCAGCTCGCGGCGACGCCAGGGACCTCGCTCGCGCTGGGATCGACGCAGGTGGTGTCGCAGCAGACCCACTCGCGGGTGTCCGCCTTGAAGACGCGCGCGGGCGGCTGGGTCTGGTGGAAGGTGAGCGGCTGGACGGTCTGCCAGGTCGGGAGGCACAGCGGCGGGATCGTCGCCAGCGTCGGCTCCCCGTCGATGTCGAGCGAGTAGTCGATCGCCGCGCGGAACTGCATCGTCGGCAGCCCGAAGCGGATGTCCGGGGTGACGTCGACGATCAGTCGGATCTCGCGCGAGGCGCTGACGTCGTCGTCGCAGTAGGTGTAGACCCAGGTCGAGAAGTCGGGCACCGCAGGGTCGACGGCGAAGGACTTGGTCGCCGGGCGATCGGTCAGGTCGAGCGCGCAGAGGTGCCGCTCGAGGTTGCACACGTCGCCGGGGAAGCAGTGGTCGTCGTTCGAGCAGCCGCAGCGGCGCTCGCCGGGTTCGACCTCGACGCAGGTCGAGGGCGGCGCGCACTGCGTCGCCGTCTGGCACTCGGGGCTCGGCTGCTGGGTGAGGGTCTCGACCGGGCAGAGCGGCGCCGCGGGCGCGCCGGTGGGGTCGCAGGCCTGGGGCGTCTCACCCTCGGCCTTCTTCCCCTCGTAGCGGAGGCTCACGCTGATCTTCGGCGCGGTCTCGCCGTCGAGCAGGGGCGGGGGGGTGGGGAGGCCGTCCGGGAAGCGAACCGTCCCGGTCGTCTCGCGGTGGCACTCGCGGACGGTAGCGAGCGAGACGTTGTGCTGGGCCGCGATCCCGTCGTTGCGCCGCACGATCTGGCGGTAGACGATGCCCCGCCCGTACTTCTTGTTGCCCATCACCGGCGGCTCGCCGTCGGCGTCAGGCACGAGCTCGACGACGAGCGGGAGATCGGCCTTGTCGTCGACCGGATCGTAGCGCGGCCAGGGCAGGTCGATGTGGGGCAAGCCCCCCGCCTCGTCGACGTTCATCGGCGGATAGAAGATCGGCGGGGTCGAGAGGGCGGAGCGTCCGAGCCGAGAGCTCTGCGAGAGCGTGAAGCTGCCGGAGAGCGGCACGGTCGTGGCGTCCTCGCCCTCCTGGAGCTTCGTCCGCGTCTCCGTGACGGCGATCGAGAGGCGATCGCGGACGCCCGAGACGACCTCGCCCTTCTTCCCCTCGACCTCGACGTTGGCGAGCGAGATCCGGTAGCGGTAGGGGCGATCGGTGAGGTTGCGGTCGAGCGCCACGTCGGCGCCCAAGACCTCGACCCGGAAGGCCGGATCGCCGAGCGGCTCGCTGCGGATGTCGACGGCGAGCGGGGCGCGCGGCGGCAGGCGATCCTCGACGCAGCTCCCGAGGTAGCAGATCTTGCCGGTCGACTTGCCGCCTTGATCGAGGCAGTCGACGTCGAACTCGCACTCGCGGCTCTGCTCGATCTCCGCGAGGGTGGAGCAGGCGAGCCCGAGGGCGGCCAGGAGGGCGCCGCGCCTTACTCGTCGTCGTTCTCGGGCGGCCTGCATGAGACCTTGCACTCCTCGGACTCGGACGCCCCGCAGGCGAACACGAAGGTCACGGTGTCAAAGGTAGCGCCGACCGACAGGTCGGGCACGCCGGGTTGAGTCCGCCCGTCGATCTTGAACCAAGGGCGGTCAGACACGATCACGCGCAGGCTGTGGTAGCCGGGGATCAGGGACGCGGACTGGGCGCGGTTGCAGAGGTCGACGCGCAGCTCCTCGTCGCCGATCTGGAGCGCGCGGAGGTGCGGGGGGGTGCGCAGGAGCGGCTCGTAGTCGATGTCGGCGAAGTCGAGGCGGCGGTCCGGATCGACGTAGGTCGCGTAGGCGAAGGCGCGAGCTGGGTCGGGGTCGCTGGGGTCGAGGTCGAGCTGGAGCGCGGCGTAGAGGTTGTCCGCCGGCTTGCGCTTCTCGTCCTCGTCCCGATCCTCGACGTAGAGGGTGAAGCCGCTCAGCGCCCGGTCGTCGTAGGTCCCCGGCGGGCAGGAGCAGAAGGAGTAGGGGCGCTCGACCGACTTGCTGCTCGTGACGATCTCGAAGGTCGGGTCGAGGAAGCGGGGCAGGGGAGAGGCGATGTCGGCGCCCGGCTGCGGGCACACCTCGCCGCACGCGTGGTCGGCCTCCGGGGTCAGCGCGGTCTGCTCGGCGAAGCGGACCGGGGCGCGGTTGGAGATCTGCTCGTCGGTGACATCGATGCCGACGTCGGGGAGGATGCAGCCGCAGGCCGCGAGGAGGGCGGCCAGGGGGCGCCTCACCGCGGGGCCCCTTTCTCCTGCTCCTTCTCGAGGTGGCGGAAGATCGTCCGCGGATCGACGCCGAGGTCCCGGGCCGTCTTGGTGCGGTTGCCCGCGTTGAGCGCGAGGACCCGGTTGATGTAGTCGCGCTGCCACAGGTCTCGGGCGTCGGCGAGCGGGAGGATCTGCTCGGGCGACGAGATCTCGACCGGGCCCGCTTGGCCGGGGACGTCGATCTCGAGGTCGAGGTCCCGGGCCG
>CAZMML010000447.1:0-4218 GCA_964567335.1 uncultured Nannocystis sp.
GCAAGCTCCGCGATCGACCCGCATCCGCCCCGCGGGTCGTCGAGATCGGCGCTAGGGCCGGCGCGACTTCCAGCTCGCGCAGCCGCCGCGGAACTCCTCGAAGCTCTCCCAGCTCAGCGCCTTCGCCATCGTCCCGATCGTGCGCGGCCGGATGTACACCGAGGTGCCCGGCGTGAGCCCCTCCACCTTGCCGAACCAGGGCAGCTCGTCCGACGTCCCCCGGGCCACCTCGCGCTGCGCCCCGTCGACGAGGGAGAACTCGGCCCGACCCTGCGGGCTCCGGTTGTGCACCGTCGTCACCAGCACGATCACCTTGCCCGAGGGACCGACGACCGTCGCGTGGGCTGCGGTCGGCGCCGCGGGGTCGCCCCTCTGGTACGCCTTCTCCGAGTGAGGCCGCGGGTTGCACCCGTAGTACACGCTCTGCATCTCCTCGATCGACACCGTCGCCATCCCGACACCTCCCGCCCAACATCTTCGCACCGCGGCGGTCCGCGGCTCCACCGGCCGCATGCGAAGGATCTGCGCGCGTGGACCCTTCCTCACCGCCGAGGGCCTCACCCCTCGAAGCCTGCCGGGCCCTCCGTCGTGAAGTCGTCGCAGTCGATGTCTCCGTCGAAGACGCGGATCGACGCGACCCCGCCGGCCTCGTTCGTGAAGCAGGTCCGCAGGCGTCGCGCGGGGCCGTGGTCGATCTGGAAGGTGGCCTGGTCCAGGTAGTCGAGCGCGCTCGCGTGGCGCCTCGGCGCGATCGTGAAGCCGATCCCGGCCGTCACCAGCGCCGACGCCAGCGCTGAGTGCGGGAGCGGGGCCGCCAGCACCCACGGGTCGAGCGCTTCGAACCCCGCCACGCGCAGGAACTCGGCCAGCCCGGCCGGATCGCGGAGGTCGATCGTCAGCGTGCGCAGCAGGACCATGCGGTCGTCGAAGCTCAGCGCGACGGCCCCGATCGTGCACGGCACGAGCTGCGTGTAGCGACCTGGCCGGCCTCGCGCCGCCCGCTCCGTGATCGTCCGCTCGCCCCACGCGCGCCGGACCTCGCGCGGGGACATCCCGAGCCCGACCCCGCCGAGCCGATGCTCGCGGAGGAGCTCCTCCAGGCGAAGCGTCCGGCCCACCGCCCTACCCTCGCACTGCGGGCGCGCGACCGCCAGCCCGCGCGCTCGCGCGACTTGAGGCGGGCGCGCCCCTCGGCTAGCGTGGCGCGATGAGGATCGCGCGGGGTGTGGGGGCGCTGTGGCTGTGCGCGTGCTCGCCGGGCTCGGGCGGGAGCGCGACCGATCCGACGGGCACCGGGGGCACGGTGACCGACACCCTCGGGAGCGCCACCGAGTACCAGCCGACGGGCGACCCCGTGTGCATGGACTGCACCCCGCAGGGCGCCATGACCTACCGCCTGCCCTCGCCGGCGGGCGCGGTGATCTGGACCACCACCACCATGGACAAGGTCCTCCGCGAGGCCGCGCCGCCCGAGCTCGAGGAGCCCGAGATCCGGATCTTCGCCGCGCGGAACGAGGTCGAGCCCTTCCAGGTCGCGATCCGCGCCGACGCGGGCGCCGTCGTGCGCGCCAGCCTGCCCGAGCTGACCGGCCCTGGCACGATCGACCGGATCACCCTCCACCGCGTCGACTACGTGACCATCGCCGCGCCCTCCGACCCCGGCTCGATCCCGAGCGGCCGGATCCCCGACCCGCTGGTGCCGATCGCCATGAACAGCGCCGTCGACGCCCCCGCGGGCGAGAACCAGCCGCTCTGGTTCACCGTCTACGTCCCCGCGGACGCGCCCGCGGGCGACTACAGCGGGACCCTGACGATCGACGTCGACGGCCAGGTCCAGGACCTGCCGGTCAAGCTGCACGTCTTCGACTTCGCGATCCCGCCGGAGATCGGCTTCGACGGCCAGTGGAACGGCAGCTTCGAGGCGCTCGGCGGCGGCGAGAGCCTCGAGAAGGTGCAGGCGCTCAAGGACTTCTACTTCGAGCACCGCCTCGTCCCCGTCTCGGTCGCCTGGCCGGCCGGCCTCAACTACGACGGCGGGATCAACTACGACTGCGCCAGCGGCACCTTCCTCAGTGAGGACAACCCCTACGACTTCTCGCAGCTCGGCCCGAAGTACATCGACGGCGTCGGCTGGAACGGCGTCGGCTTCCCCTCCTTCCAGGTGATGAACTTCGTCGACAACTCGACCCCGCGGCCGCAGAACTTCTGCGGCGTCGACCGCGGGCCCGACCACTTCGGCACCCCCGAGTACAACGCCGAGTGGGCCAAGCTGATGGCCGCGATCGACGCCTACCTGAGCGACCGCGGCTGGAGCGGCAAGGGCTACTACTACGTCCAGAACGAGCCGCAGGGCCCCGCGGACTACGACGTCGCCGCCGCGCTCGCCGCCCAGATCAAGGCCGCCGCGCCCGGCCTGCGGATCGCCGTCAGCGAGGAGCCCAGGCCCGAGATCGCCGAGCACCCGCTCGCCGAGGGCCACAGCTACGACATCTGGATGGCCGACCTCTCGCACTTCGAGCCCAAGTACGCGGCCACGCGGCAGGGCGCCGGCGAGACCGTGTGGTGGTACTTCCTCTACGGTGACCTCCCGCCGCACTTCAACCCGATCACGATCGACCACCCCGGCATCGAGTCGCGGATCGGCCACTGGGCGGCCTGGAAGTACCGGATCCGCGGCTTCGCCTACTACTCGCTCACCGGCTGGGGCGGCGACCCCTACGCCGATCCGCGCCCGCAGGGCACCAATCAGAACGGCGACGGCTTCCTGCTCTACCCCCCGCAGGGCGGCGAGATCGTGACCAGCATCCGCTGGGAGCTCCTGCGCGAGGGCGTCGAGGACTTCGAGTACCTGCTCCTCGCCGCCGACGGCGCCATGCCGGCCACGCCGAACGTCGCCGCCGGCTGCGACAAGTCGGCCGCCAGCGCCGTCTCCTCGATCACCTCCTTCACCCACGACGCCTCCGCGCTCAAGCACCTGCGCGACGAGCTCGGCTTCTACCTCGAGGGCGCGCGCGACGGCTGCCCGCTGCTCGACTCGCAGGCCCCCGGCGCGCACCCGCGCGCGCCCTACTACCTCAACTTCCAGGACCCCGCCGGCGAGCCCTCGGCCAGCCCGCTGGTCGTCAGCGGCAACACCTGGGAGAAGATCGGCTGGGAGGCCTACGATCCGGCCAAGGGCTACGGCTGGGCCGGCCCCTACATCGGCGACCCGAACATCATGCTCTACCAGTACCTCGCGGACGCCCCCGTCGACGAGCTGCAGCGCAGCGTCATCTACAACGACTACGGCCGCACCGACACCTTCAACTGGGACATCGAGGGCGGCGACTACACCGTCACGGTGTCGATCGGCTGGTACGCCAAGACCTACATGAAGCACCGCGTCGTCGTCGAGGGCCAGGTCCTCTTCGACTCCGTGGCGACCACCGACACCGAGCCCTACAAGGTCCAGGCGATCGACGTCACCGTCGCCGACGGCAACCTGACCCTCGAGATCGGCCAGATGGACGAGTACACGATGCGCAACGGGATCAGCTTCGTGCGGAAGGGCTGACCCCGGCGCGACGCTGCGCGCGGGGGCGAGCCGGGGGGCCGCCGTCGTGGCCGGCGGTCGCCGCGGACGCCGCGACGGCGGACCGCGGCGCGGGAATAGGCGCGCGGGCCGGGCCGTCGTCCTCGCATGCGGCGCTGCTCCTGGGTGCTCGCGCTGGCGGGCTGCGCGGCGCGGCCCTCGCCGACGACCACGCCGGTCGCGACCCCACGGGCGGTCGCCCCGGCGGCGCCGACGGCCGCCGATCCGTCGGCTCCGCCCTGCCCCGCGCCCGGGTGGCTCACGCCGGAGGCGCTGATCGGCCCGTGGAGGATCGCGTACGGCGCGGCGCGGGGGAACCGCGAGCTGACGAACCACGCCAAGCGCGACGACTACCTGGCCGACGGGACTGTTCAAGGCGTGCGCCTGGTCCGGCGCGTCGTCCGCGGTCAGGAGCGTTGGGACGCGACCGGCGGGAGCACGCTCGCGCTGCCGACCGACGAGCAGCGCGCCGATTGGGCGGGCACCTGGAGCGTCGACCCGACCGGGCTGCTGGAGCGGCGCTGGTCGAGCGGAGAGCGGGCCGAGGCGACGCGCGAGCGCGTGTGGCTCGCGGTCGAGGGCGGACGTCGACCGCACGCCCGGCTGCGTCGGCGCCCCCTGGTGCGCGGCGCGGATGAGGTCTGGCG
>CAZMML010000448.1:0-4206 GCA_964567335.1 uncultured Nannocystis sp.
CACGATCCGCGATCTCGATCATCTCGCGGTCGTACTTCTTGCCGTTGATCTCCTTGTAGTAGCTCTCCGTCATGAACGCTCCTTTGGAGCGCAGAGCTACCACAAACTCGCGCCGCGCGAACAGGTGCGCTCGCCTGCGCACCCGCGCGCGCGGAGACGAGCACGCGCGCTCAAGGGTCCGCGCGCTACACTCGCGGGCGATGTCGCACCCCGCTGACCTCGCTCGCGACACGACCCCGACCCCACTCGGCGCGGGCCGCTATGCGCTCGACCTCCCGCCGCACTGGGACTATCTCCTGCCCTCGGGCGGAGTGCTGATGAGCATCGCCATGCGGGCGATCGCCGCGGAGGTCGCTCAGCCCGAGCAGCTCCCGCTCTCTGCGACCACGATCTTCTGCGCTCCGGTCCCGGCCGGTCCGATCCACATCGAGGTCCAGATCCTCCGCCGCGGTCCGGTCGCCACCCAGGCGAGGGCCTCTCTCTCCGCGCAGGGGGGACCCGCCCCCGGCCTCGAGGTGTCCGCCACCTTCGGCCGTGAGCGAGAAGGTCCGAGCCTCGGGCTCGTGCGCGCGCCGGTCGTGCCTGGTCCTGCGGACAGTCGCACCGTCGACGCGCTCGCGGAGCGGCGCGACGTCCCTCGCTTCCTCCGCAACTTCGAGTGCCGGCGGGCCCTCGGGCAGCCCTGGTGGCGAGAGGACACCTGGACTCCCGGCCAGGATCGCAGCGGCTACTGGTACCGCTACCGGGTGCCCCAGGCGGGCCCCGGGGGCGCGCTCGACCCCTTCGCCCTGCCGCCCTTGATCGACACCATGCCGCCCGCCATGTGCCAGATCGCCGGGCCGCCCGCGGCGGCCTTCATCGCCCCGAGCCTCGACCTCACGGTGCACTGGCTCGAGGACACGCCGCGCGCCTGGCTGCTGACGCACGCGCACTGCCGACGGGCGCGCGCCGGCTATGCCACCGGCGAGATCGAGATCTGGGACGACGAGGGGCGCCTCGTCGCCTACGGGGCGCAGCGCATGATCCTGCGGCGCCGCCCGCCGCTGCCGCCCGTCCTGTGACGCTCAGGCGGGGACCTGGGCCGGGCGCCGCAGCGCGCGGAGCAAGGTCCAAGGGATCACCACCAGGAGCAGCGCCTGGAGCGCTCCGAGGACCGGGCTCAGCTCGCTGAGGACGAAGAGGGGCGGCGACCGGAACGCGAGGTCCTCGAGCGGGCGGGCCCAGATCCCTGCCTGGCCGAAGGCCACCATCACCGCCACGGCGCAGAGCGCCGCCCACACGCGCGACGCGAAGGTCATCGGCGCCGCGGCGATCCGCAGCGAGAGCAGCCCGGCGACCCCCACGAACCACGCGAGGTAGAGCGCGGCGATCGGGCTCGTGAGCACGTGCAGGTTCGAGGTCCCGAAGAGGAGCGCCGAGGCCGCGAGGTAGAGCCCCGTCCAGCCCGCGAACTCGCCGACCAGGCGGCCGACCGGCGTGCGGCGGAGGTTCGGGAGATCACCGAGCGGCGCCCGCATCATCAGCAGGATCGCGAAGGGCACGATCAAGAGCCCGAGGTTGATCAGGTAGAAGGGGTCGTGGCCGTGGTAGCGCGGCGGGTTGGCGCAGGAGACCAGCAGCATCGCCACCGTCGCGGCCACGAGCGCCTCGCCGGCGCCGAGCGCCGACAGGGTCGTCTGGCCGATCCGCCGCGCGAGCGCCCGCATCCCGAGGACGGCGAAGGTGACCATCCCGAGCGCGCCGAGCGTCACCGGCACGGTGGTGTCGACCACCGAGCCGAAGCCGATCCCCGGGCGACCGAGGTCGAAGGTCTGCGCCAGCGCGTGGCTGGCCGCGGCCTGCGGCAGCAGGGCCAGCACGCCGACGACCGACTCGCGGAGCTCGCCCGCGAAGACCAGCCCGACCCCGCCGAGCAGGCCGAGCACCGCCGCCAGCCCGCCGCCGACCAGGCCGGGCGAGCGCAGCTTGCCGAGCGCGAGGCCGGCGAGCTGCGCGAGCATCACGAGGAAGGCCCCGCCAGCGGCAGCCACCACGACCAGCGCCAGCGCCGGAGCGAGGTGGCCGACCACCACGGCGGCCGCGAAGAGGAGCAGGAGCTGCGGCGCGGCGAGCAACGCCGCGACCGCCAGCGGCCCCGCCGTCAGGCCGAGCGCGAGCTCGGTCGAGCGCAGCGCGCTCCCGGCGAGCGGCTGGAGAGTGTTCTCGTGGGTCTCCTGCGCCATCTGCGTCCCGGCCAGCACCGGCGCCGCGAGCATCAACAAGATCACGAGCACTCCGCCGGCGAACGCGCCCGCGAGGCGGAGCGCGTCGATCGGCCCCAAGGGCGAGGCGTAGACCTCGACCGTGGGGATCCCGCCGCGTTCGATCACGGCCCGCAGCCCTCGCACCGAGTCCTCGTCGTACCAGTTGAAGTACGTCGGCCGCGGCCCCCGCGAGCTGATCCGCGACGTGTCGTGGCCCTGAGCCCAGCGCGTCCACGCCGCGAGGGCCTGCTGGCGGAGCACCTCCGAACCCCGCGGGGCGTCGCTGTAGGCCGCGGAGTAGAGATCCTGCGCGCCTTCGTCGACCGCCGAGCGAGCGCGGTAGTAGGCCTCGCTGACCCACTCGTCGTGCCCGCGGTCGACCCCGCTGGCGATCTGGCGCCGGATCTCGGCCGCCTCGCCGTCGCTCTCGGCGATCACCACGAACTCGATCCGCTCGCGCCGGTAGCGGCTCACCTCGAGGTCGAGCGCCTCCCGGATCTCGCGCTCGAAGTCGCCTGAACCGAGCGCCAGCCAGATCCCGCTGACCGACGAGAGCAGCGCGAGCAGGAGAGAGAGCCCGGCCAGGCGGCGGCCGCGTCCGCCGCGGAGCGCGCGGGACACGAAGGGGCGGGCGGCGGTTCGGAGGTCAGGGAGCGTCATCGGATCCTCGCTTCTTCTAGCTTACGCGATCGTCGGAGAGGTGTTGGTATACGTCCTCGAGGCGGCTTCGGACGCGGCTGCAGGTCACGATCCGGACCTTCGCCTCGACGAGTGCGGCGAGCGCGTCCGCCATGCGATCCTCTCCGCCCTGGATCTGGACCGAGAGGGTCTCGCAGCCGTCCTCGATGCCGGACGACTCGATCAGCGCGCGGTGGCGCAGCAGCACCTCGCGCGCGGCCTCGCCGCCGGAGAGCAGCCGCAGCTCGTAGACGAAGCGGCGCACGTCGTAGCGGGCGATGATGTCCCCGACGTCGCCGGCGACGACCAGCTTGCCTTGCTGGAGGATCGCCATCTGATCGCAGAGGTCGTCGAGCTCGCGGAGGATGTGCGACGAGATCAACACCGTCGTCCCCCGCTCGCGCGTCTTGAGCAGGATCGCGCGCAGGTCCGCGCGTCCGCGTGGGTCGAGGCCGTCGGCCGGCTCGTCCAGGATCAGCAGCCCGGGGCGGTGCAGCAGGCAGCGGGCGATCAGCAGGCGCTGCCGCATCCCCTTCGACAGCGAGCCGGCCGGCGCGTCGCGCTTCTCGACGAGGTCGAAGGTCACTAGCATGTCCTCGACGGCCGCCGCGAGCTCGGCCCGGGGGATCTTGAAGCACTCGCCGAAGAAGGTCAGGTACTCGCCCGGCGTCATGTGGCGGTAGAGCGGGTTGCCGTCGCCGAGGAAGCCGATCCGGCTGCGCAGCGCCGCGTCGTCGAGCTGCGCCGGCCGGCCGTCGAAGAGGATCTCGCCCTCGCTCGCGCGGGTGACGGTCGCCAGCATCCGCAGCGTCGTCGACTTGCCCGCGCCGTTCGGGCCGATCAGCCCGCAGATCGACCCGCTCGGGATCGTGAGGTCGAGCCCGCGGATGGCCCAGTGGATCCCGTCGTAGGTCTTGCCGAGGTTGCGGAGCTCGATGCGCATGAGGCTCCTGTCCGACGCGGACCGGTGCGCCGCGTATTTCACCCGATCGGTCTCCTCGCGTCGAGCCCGCCGGACGGGCCCGGGGCGAGAACTGCTATCCTGCCCCGGATGCGAGACACAATCCTCCGAGGCCTCCTGCTCGTGGTCCCGGCGTGCGGTCCAGGCGCGCCGGCCCCGCCGCCGCCTGAGGTCGCCAGGACACAGGCGGTCCAGGGCGCTCCACCGACCCCGTCCGCCCCGCCCGCGGCGGCTCCGAGCACCCCGCCGCGCGAGCCGCCGCTCACCCAGGCCGAGATCGACCTCATCAACAGCGATCCCGCGACCCGGACCCCCGAGAAGCGG
>CAZMML010000449.1:0-4198 GCA_964567335.1 uncultured Nannocystis sp.
GTGCTCGAAGAGGAGCAGGTAGCGCGCGTTGTGGAGGATGTGAAAGGCGTCGAGGTCGTCGAAGTAGACGCCGTGGATCGTCTCGTGGAAGCGCATGTCCGCAGGCTCTGTATACCGCGAAGGCGCCGCTGCGAACCACGGCCGCGCGTCTACGCCCGCATCTTCGCGCTGCTAGCAGGCAAAAGGCGGTTGGTCTGCGATCCTGGAGGATGCGTCGCTTGTCGGCTATCGTGGGGCCGTCTTCTCGAGATGGACGCGAGCCAACAGCACGCCCGTCGGGAGTTCGCCCGCCTGGCAGCCGCTCCGGACCACGCCCTCGATCTCGCGGAGGCGGCCCTGTGGTTCGCCGCGGAGGAGGACGGGCCCGTCGACGTCGAGGCGTGTCTGCAGGCGATCGAGGACCTCGCGGAGCCGCTCCGCTCGCGCCTACGCGACCTCTCGAGCGAGCGCGAGCGGCTCGACCAGGTCCTCGCGTACCTCTTTCGTGAGGTCGGGTTCGCGGGCAACGACTCGGACTACTACGACCCGCGCAACAGCTATCTCCATCGGGTGCTGGAGCGCCGCGTCGGGCTGCCGATCTCGTTGACGCTGATCTTGATCGAGGTCGCCCGCCGGGTCGGGATCCGCGTCGCTGGCGTCGGGTTCCCGGCGCACTTCCTCGCCGTCGACCTCGACCTCCCGCAGCTCTTCATCGACCCCTTCCACGGCGGTCGGTTGCTGACCGAGTACGAGTGCCGGGTGCTCCTCCGGCAGAAGACCCAGGGGCGCGTCGAGTTCGACCGCAACCAGCTCCGGCCGATCTCCGGGCGGCAGATCCTGGTGCGGATGCAGCAGAACCTGAAGAGCGTCCACATGAGCCGCGGCGATCTCGAGCGCGCGCTGGCGGCGAGCGACCGGATCTTGCTCCTGACGCCGAGCGCCGCGGAGGAGTACCGCGACCGCGGCCTGACCCATCTTCAGCGGCGGGCGTTTCGCGCGGCGGTGGTCGATCTCAACCACTACTTGAGCCTCGCGCCGATGGCGGACGATCGGCAGCTAATCGCCGCGCGAGTGGCGGAGGCGCTCAACAAGGCCCGCCAGCTCAACTAGCGAGCGGTTAGACGTCGTTCGCCATCTGCAGGAGCTGCGGGATGAAGTGCTGCCGCACCTTGATCATGCTCTCGCGAGAGGTGGTGATGCGGTTGCGGATCGGCTCGTGATCGGGGCGGAGGGCCTCGCCGTCGACCTCATCCTGCTCGAAGTCGTAGACCGCGGCGACCTTGGAGCCGGCGGGGGCGGTGCGCCGGGCGGCGGAGTCGGCGTCGTTCTCGGTGGGCGCCGCGGGCGCAGCCCAGGCGGAGGTCGAGGAGAGAAGAAGAGAGGCGATGAGAAGAAGTCGCATGGGTGGTTCTCCGGGTGATCCCTCCAACGCGCGACCTCCGAGGCCGATCTACGTGTTATGACGCGGCATGCTCCGCCGTCTCCGGTCCAGGCGCGGCCTCGTCCTCGCCGCCGTGGTCGTCCTCGCCGCCTGCGCTGAGAAGCTCCCTGAGGCGCACGTCATGCCCCTTGTCGGCGCGGAGAGGGCCTACGAGCGGCAGATCGCGGAGCGCGGCCTCGGTCCTGCGACCGAGGCCGCGGCGGCGCCCGACGCCGTGATTCTCGACCCCGCGCCGCACACGCGCGGTGAGGCGCTTGCGTCCACGCGACCCGGGCTGGTGCGCTCGTGGGAGCCGGCATACGCCGAGATCGCCGCCTCCGGGGAGCTCGGCTTCACCGCGGGGCCCTACCAGCTCCGTGACACGAGCGCCGGGACCCTTGCGTACGGGCATTACGTGAGCGTGTGGCGACGGGAGGGAGAGGCGTGGCGCCTCGTGGTCGAGGCGAACGCGCCGCACCCGCCGCCGCTGGATCTCCCGGATCGTTTCACCTACGGCGCCTATCACGTCGCAGCGCTCTCGTCTGCGCCCGCGACGGAGCTGGCGAGCCTGCGCGCCGCCGAGGAGACGCTCATAGCGAGCTTCGCGGTCGCGGGGCGGGGGCTCCCCGCCCTGATCGCGGTCGCGGCTCCCGATCTGCGCTACCACCCGCCGGGCAGCTACCCGGTCTTTGGGGCCAGCGCGGCGCAGACCGCGTTGCTCGCCAATTCCGAGACGCTGAGCTACGTGTTGCGGGGCGCCGGGATCTCCGACGCTGGAGATCTCGGGTACGTGTACGGGGACGCCACGCGACGCAAGTCCGCGGCGAGCAAGCCAGAAGCGGGGGGATACCTGCGGATCTGGCGGCGCGCCGCGGACGGGCGGTGGCAAGTTGCGGTCGATCTGACGGCGACGCGACCCGAGGTCGCGACGACGGCTACTTCGGATCCGGCTTGATCAGGCCGAGGAGCCCCGCGAGCACGGTCAGGGAGGAGCCGGCCGTGGCGAGGTAGCCGCCGGTGTCGAGCTGGACGCCCGCGGGGTTGGTGGCGGCGAAGAGACACAGGGCCAAGCCGGCGCCGCCGAAGAGGAAGTGCAGGGTGCCGAGGCCGCGACGGAACGCCTTCCGACCCAGGGTCGCGCCGAAGAGCGCCGCGAAGATCGAGGGGACCGTCAACATCAGCCCGAGGGCGACGTTGCGGAATTCACCCGCGAACGCGCCTTCGGACACGGTGATCCCCATGGCGGTCACGTGGCGGAGCGGGACGAAGAGCGCGGCGACGCAGAGGAGCAGAGCGAGGGTGGCGAGATTCTTGGCCATGGGCCCGGCTCTAACACATCCGCGCGAGGGGCGGAAGCGGTCACGTGCCCCCGCTAGGGCTTGAAGACGAGGTTCAGCTTGAGGAGCACGTCGTCCTTGATCAGGTCGTCGGGCTTTCCTGGGTAGACGATCCCGAAGTCCTTGCGATTGATGGTGAATTCCGCCTGCCCCGAGGCGGTGGTGCTGTCGATCGTGAGCTTGGCGGGGAAGCGGATCGCCTTCTTGACGCCGTGGAGATCGAGCTCTCCGGCGACTTCGTGGGTCGAGGTGTCGGAGGCCTTGGGGGTGAACTCGGTCGCGGTGAAGGTCGCGACCGGGAACTTGGCGACGTCGAAGAAGTCGGGGCTCTTGAGGTGTCCGGTCAAGCGCTCGTCGTCCGAGGTGACGGAGTCGGTCTTGACGGAGAGGCGCAGAGACGCGGGCTTGTCGCCGGCGAGCACGACGTCGCCCTCGAGGGTGGCGAAGGAGCCCTTGTGGTCGCCGGTCAGCTTGGCGCCGACGAAGCCGAGCGAGCTGCTCGCGGCGTCGAGCCGGAGGGTCCGCGTGGCCGAGGCGTCGGTCTTCTTGGCGTCGGCGGGAGTGTCGACCTTCTTGATGTCCTCGACCTTGGCCTTTGGCTTGTTGTCGATCTCGCTCGAGCAAGCGAGGAGGGCCGTGGAGAGACAGAGAGGGATCAGGAGCGTTCGCATGCGGGCGCCAAACGTAGCGCTCCTGAAGCGGCCCCGCAATCGACGGTCGCGTCGCTGATCCGCGCGCCTAGTCGCACGAGACGCGCCAGCTCCCGTCGAGCTCGAGGGGGAGGAGCAAGGTGCGGGTGTTCGCGCCGTGGGCCTGGCTGAAGAGGTCAGCCTTGACCGAATTCGCCAGCGTCAGGCTGCCGGGGTACTCGATGTTGAAGATCGGCTTGCCCGCGTCGGTGAAGCGCGCGAGCTGATCGCACTCCTGGTACTCCCAGCACTGCTCGTTGAGCTCGAAGTCGAAGTAGGCGACGAGCTGGCCGGCGAGGTCGCCGGTGTTCTTGAGGCCGACGGTGAGGTCGCGGAGGTGGGCGGCGTTGGCCATCCAACGGTCGTACGCGATCTGGTCGGTCTCGGTGAGGGGGAAGCCCGAGGCGTTGGCGAAGCCGTCCATGTTGTCCGGGTCGACGCCGTCGCAGCCCTTGGACACGGCGAGGTCGAGCCGACCGCGCATGACCTCGAGGACGTTCTCGCTGCGGATGTCGAGCCACTTCTCGCCGGGCCAGCCGTCGAGGGGCTGGCCGAGCGACGCGGGATCGAACTTGTTGAAGTCGGGGCGCCAGTCCTCGCTCGATCCGCCGGAGAAGTAGCAGATCACCTTGTAGCCCTGCGACTTGAGGGAGGTGATCGTGGCGGCAGCGGTCAGGAGCGCCGCGCGGTTTTCTTGGCGGGCGCGGCCTTGGTGGCCTTCTTGGCGGGCGCGGCCTTGGTGGCTTTCTTGGCGGGCGCGGCCTTGGTGGCTT
>CAZMML010000450.1:0-4197 GCA_964567335.1 uncultured Nannocystis sp.
GGACGGCGCCGCGGGCGGGGACTCGAGCGCCTCGGCGTGTGGCGCAGCAGGCGCTCCGGCGCACGCGTTCACGAGGCTCCTCCCCGAGCAGCCGCGGCGGGGGCGCGGATCCGCGAGGCAGCGACGTGGCGAGTGGCGCGCCGCGTGCGGCGGCCGCGCAGACGCGGCGCACGTTGAGGCGCGGGGGTCCCTGCTGGATACTGCCGGCGGTGCTCCGCCGGACCTTCGCGCTCTCGCTCCCGCTCGCGTTGGCGGCGTGCGCGAGGGGGTGGCAGGCGAGTCGGTCGCGGCGGCCGGCCGCGCTGCGGCGACGCGGACCATCGCCCGGCGTGTGGCGGCCGCAGCCGGTGCCGGAGGGGGCCCAGGAGGTGCACGTGCAAGGCCAGGCGGGCGAGCTGCTGGCGTGGTTCGCGGCGCCGCCGGGCGAGGCGAAGGCGCCGGGGCTGGTGTACTTCCACGGCGAGTTCGCGCTGACCGGGTGGGACTTCCGCCAGGTGCGGCCCTTCCTCGCGGCGGGCTTCGCGGTGATGACCCCGAGCCTGCGCGGCGAGAACGGCAACCCGGGGGACTTCGAGCTGCTGCGCGGGGAGGTCGACGACGCGTGCGACGCGGTCGCGTGGATGGCGGCGCGGCCGGAGGTCGACGCGTCGCGGATCTACACGCTCGGGCACAGCGCGGGCGGGGGCCTCTCGGCGCTGCTCTCGCTGGTGCCCGAGCTGCCGGTGGCGGCGACCGCGAGCATCGGCGGGATCTACGAGCCCTCGACCTTCCTCCGCTGGAGCCGCGCCGCGACGACCGCCGACCTGATCCGCTTCGACCCGGAGGATCGCTTCGAACGCGAGATCCGGGTCCTCGGCCCGCACCTCGCGTCGATGGTCCGCCCCCACCACGCGTACGTCGGCGAGGCGGACGAGGGGATCCTGAGCAACGCGCGCGCGCTCGAGCGGGCGGCGAAGGAGCTCGGCGCGCCCTTCCACCTGCGCGTGATCGCGGGCGACCACGCGACCTCGCTCCAGCCGGGGATCCGCGCCTACCTCGAGGCGCTCGGCGACGCGGCGCGAGCGCTCAGTTCGTGACGATCCACTTGTGGCCGCTGTCCAGGCTCTCGGTCAGCGCGTCCTGGATGTCGTTGTGGCTCGAGACGCCGTCCTCCACCATCACCTGCGCGACGGTGTCCTTGGTGCCGCGTCCGCGCTGGATGTCGACCTTGTAGTAGCCCGCGTAGTCGCCGCTCGACATGTAGGCGGCGTCGATGTGAAACCCGGTCTTCCGCGCGAGCCCGTTGATGTCGTTGCTGTTGCGCTGGACAGTGCTGGCGTAGCTGATGCTGTCGATCACGTCGAGTACGATGGTCCTGCGCTCGCGGTTCGTCACCGTCCCGAAGCCCCGCCCGCCGACCGGAGCGCCCCCGTCACGAATTGGCATCTCCACCCCTCCACGATCTCGTCTACCACGAGGCCTCGCGCGAGGGCGCCCGGGGCGCGCCTGGAGCGGTCCGCAGGCACCGGGCCTTCGCGGGACGTCGCAGCATTTGCGCGGCCGCGCGCGGCGGCGCGGGGACACCATGGGCGCATGACGAAGTTCGTCGCGTGGTTCGAAGAGGTGTCGAAGGCCGACGTCCCGCGGGTCGGGGGCAAGGGCGCGAACCTCGGGGAGATGGTGCGGGCGGGGCTGCCGGTGCCAGGCGGCTTCGTCGTGACGACCGAGGCCTTCTTGGCGGCGCTCGACGCGGGCGGTGTGCGAGCGGCGCTGCGCGAGCGCTTCCGCGGGCTCGACGCGGGGCGGCCGGAGGCGCTGGCGGAGGGTTCGGCGGCGATGCGCGAGCTGGTCGCGCGCGCGGGGGTGCCTGCGGAGGTGCGGGCGGCGCTGGCGGGGGCGTACGCGCGGCTCGGCGCGGACGTCGCGGTCGCGGTGCGCTCCTCGGCGACCAGCGAGGACGCGGGCTCGACCTCCTTCGCGGGGATGCACGAGACCTACACGAACGTGGTCGGCGAGGCGGCGCTGATCGAGCGGATCGTCGCGTGCTGGTGCTCGGCGTACGGGCAGCGGGTGTTGGCCTACCGCAAGGCGGAGGGGCTGGAGGAGGAGCCGACGCTGGCGGTGGTGGTGCAGAAGATGGTGGCGTCGGCCCGCTCCGGGGTGATCTTCACGGCGGACCCGTCGACCGGCGACCTCGACACGCTGGTGATCGAGGCGGCCTTCGGCCTCGGCGAGGTGGTGGTCGGCGGGCAGGTCGAGGTCGACACCTACGTGCTCGACAAGCGCGGGCCGACGATCCGCTCGGCGCACGTCGGGCGCAAGGCGTTCAAGATCGTCCGCGACGCCGCGGGCGGCGAGCGGCGCGTCGAGCTCTCGCCCGAGGAGGGCAACCGCCGCGTGCTCGACGACGCCGAGGTCGTGCAGCTCGCGGCGCTGGCCGGCCGCGTGGAGGCGCACTACGGGGCGCCGCAGGACATCGAGTGGGCCGAGGAGGGCGGGGTCTTCGCGCTCGTGCAGTCGCGTCCGATCACGACGCTCGCGTCGGCGCCGGCCGCGGGCAGCGTGCTGGTGAGCGGGCTCGCGGCGTCGCCGGGGATCGCCAGCGGGCCGGTCCGCGTGCTGCGCTCCCCCGACGAGGGGGCGCGGCTGCGGGACGGCGAGGTGCTGGTGGCGCCGATGACCTCGCCCGACTGGGTCCCGACGATGCGGCGGGCGGCGGGCCTCGTCACCGACTCGGGCGGCATGACCTGCCACGCCGCGATCGTCAGCCGCGAGCTGCGGATCCCTTGCATCGTGGGCGCCCGCGACGCGACCCGCGTGCTGCGGGACGGCGAGGTGGTGACGATCGACGGGCGCAAAGGCCAGGTGTTGGCGGGGGCGCCGCAGGTCGAGGTTGTGGCGAGCGCGCCGGCGCCGGTCGCGGTCGCGGCGCCGGAGGCGCTGGCGACCCGGCTCTACGTGAACCTGGCGATCGCGGAGAAGGCGGCGGCCGCCGCGGCGCTCCCGGTCGACGGGGTCGGCCTGCTGCGGGCGGAGTTCATGATCCTCGACGCGCTGGGCGGACGGCACCCGCGCGAGCTGGTGGCGCAGGGCGGCGGGGACGAGTTCGTGGCGGCGATGAGCGCGCGGCTGCTGACGATCACGCGGGCCTTCGCGCCGCGGCCGGTGATCTACCGGACCTACGACTTCCGCACCAACGAGTTCCGCGGCCTCACGGGCGGCGAGCGCCACGAGCCGAAGGAGGAGAACCCGATGATCGGGTACCGCGGGTGCTTCCGCTACGTGAAGGACCCGGAGCTCTTCGACCTCGAGCTGCGCACGCTGGCGCGGGTGCGCGAGCAGACGCCGAACCTCCACGTGATGATCCCCTTCGTGCGGACGAAGTGGGAGCTCGAGCGCTGCCTCGAGCGGATCGACCGCAGCCCGCTCGGCCGCGACCGCGGGCTGCTCCGCTGGGTGATGGCCGAGGTCCCCTCGGTCGCGTACTGGATCCCCGAGTACGCCAGGCTCGGGATCCACGGGGTGTCGATCGGCTCGAACGACCTGACGCAGCTGATGCTCGGGGTCGACCGCGACTCGGAGGTCTGCGCCGAGCTCTTCGACGAGTCCGACGGGGCGGTGGTCGACGCGATCGCGCGGATCATCGGCGCGGCCCGGGCGCACGGGCTGACCTCGTCGCTCTGCGGGCAGGCGCCCTCGAACCGCCCGGAGTTCGCGGAGACCCTGGTCCGCCTCGGGATCACGTCGATCTCGGTCAACGTCGACGCGATCGACGCGGCGCGGCGCGCGATCGCCTCGGCGGAGCGGCGGATCATGCTCGAGGCGGCCCGTGCGGGCCGCTGAGAGCGGGGGGCGCACTTCTTGCTGGTCGCGTCTGGCGCTTGTGACCTAAAGTCATCCCGCCGATGGCAGAGACGAAAGAGACAGGGCGCCAGGAGCTGACACGGGTGGTCGATGAGGAGGTGTCGCGACATCGCCGCGGGCGAGCGCTGGTGTGGGGCGGGCTGGCCCTGGCGCTCCTGGTTGGGGCGGGGGTGGTGATCGCGGTCCGCGGCCGCAGCGAAGCGTCGGCCGCCGAACGCTTCCTCACCGAGGAGGTGACGAGCGGACGGGTGGTGCGTGAGGTGAGCGCGACGGGCCACCTCGAGGCGCGCGGGACGGTCTCGGTCGGCGCCGAGATCTCGGGGCGGATCGCCAGCGTCGAGGTCGACTACAACG
>CAZMML010000451.1:0-4192 GCA_964567335.1 uncultured Nannocystis sp.
CGACCCGATGCCGATGCGCTTCGAGGACCTCTGCGGGCCGGAGGGGATCGACTGCCCGGGGCGCGCCGAGGCGGTGTGGCAGCGGACGATCGAGGCGGCCGAGGCGGCCTACGACCGCACCTCGGCGTGCGAGTTCACGAGCTTGATCGGGTACGAGTGGTCGGGCTCGGTCGGGCTCTCGAACCTGCACCGCAACGTGATCTTCCGGACCAGCGCGACGCCGCGGGCGCCGGTGACCCACTTCGAGGCGCCGACCGCGGGGGAGCTGTGGCGCCGGCTGCAGGATGAGTGCCGCGACGCGCTGCCGGGCTGCGAGGTGCTGGCGATCCCGCACGGCACCAATTGGAGCAACGGCAACCTCTTCTTCCCCGAGGGCGACGCGGCGCAGGCGGAGATCCGCGCCGACCTCGAGCCGCTGCTCGAGATCTACCAGCACAAGGGCGACGCGGAGTGCTCGGCGGGGGTCTCGGGGATCGGCGGGCCGGACGAGCTCTGCAGCTTCGAGAAGCTGCGCACCTTGCCCTTCGACGACTGCGGCGAGGGGACCGGCAGCCAGGGGATGGTCGGGCGCGGCTGCGTGTCCCGGCTCGACTTCCTCCGCGGGGTGCTGCTCGAGGGGCTCAAGGAGGAGCGTCGACTCGGGGTCAACCCCTACCGCGTCGGGGTGATCGCCAGCACCGACACGCACAACGGGACCCCGGGGATGGTCCGCGAGTCGAGCTATCAGGGGCACGTCGGCAAGCAGGAGGCCGACGCGCTCGCGCGCCTGACGGGGGCGGTGCCGGCCGGGCCGCGCAACAGCCCCGGCGGGTTGGTCGCGGTGTGGGCCGAGGAGAACAGCCGCGAGGCGATCTTCGACGCGCTGCAGCGACGCGAGGTCTACGGGACGAGCGGGCCGCGGATCGCGGTGCGGGTCTTCGGCGGGTGGGAGCTGCCGGACGACCTGTGCTCGTCCGGCGACTTCGTCGCGCGCGGCGACGCGGCCGGGGTGCCGATGGGGTCCGAGGCGAAGCCCAGGCCGGGCCCAGAGGACAGGTGGACCATCGCGGTCAGCGCGAGCCGCGACCCGACGAGCGCCCCGCTCGAGCGGGTGCAGGTGATCAAGGGCTGGCTCGACGCGGAGGGAGCCGGACAGATCGCGGTCTTCGACGTCGCGGGCGGCCCGGGCGGCGCGACGGTCGACGAGTCGACCTGTCAGAAGCAATCCGCCGGGGCCGATCTCCTGTGCTCCGTGTGGCGCGACCCTGATTTCAACCCCGAGCGGCCGGCATTTTACTACGTTCGCGTGGTGGAAGATCCGGTGTGTCGCTGGAGCTGGCTCGATTGCCTCAGGTTGCCCGCGGACGAGCGTCCGGCTGTGTGCAGCGATCCGACGATCGCACGCACGATCCAGGAGCGTGCCTGGACCAGTCCGATCTGGGTTTCACCGCCATGAGCGGTCTCCTCTGCGCTTCTGTCTCTATGTACAGGCCCGCGCCCGGAGTCGCGCGTGAGGCCTTCGCTGTGAAGGCTTATGCACGTTCAAGAATTTTTCTTGATCGAAGGCCCATGCCTCATACACTCTGAGATTAGCTCTCCTTGTTTCGCGTACGCCCCTCGCTCCTCGCTCTGGTGGCCGTCTTCACCGCGGCGGGGTGCAGCGTCGGCAAACTCGTCGATCGGACCACGCTCAAACGCCTGAGTCCGGGGATGCTTGCGACGGCGGACGTCCCCCAGGCCTGCGCGGCCGGGCGCGCGCTGTCTCCGGTGGTGGTCGCGCTCGGGCACGGCAAGCCGGTGAAGAAGCAGGCCTTGCGCGCGTCCTCATTAACATTGCTGGCCGCGGGGATGTGTCCGGAAATCGAGATCTGGGAGGCCGAGCTCGCCGCGGGCGCGATCGACTTCGCGCCTGGCGGCGATCCGAAGGCGCGCGTGGCGGCGATGAAGGACGGCCTGTATCGGACGCGCCGCCTCCACACCGAGGCGGCGCGCCGCTATTTCGCGGCCTTCACGGCGGCGCAGGGCGCCTTTGGGGCGCCGACCGATTCGGTCGATTGTCCGCAGAAGTTGCAGCCGCGGGAGGAACTCCTGTACTTGCTCAGCCTGACCGCCGGGCTCCTGGCGTATGTCCACGACTCCCGGGCGGAGCGGGTGGTCGGCGTGCCCGGGGGGATCCCGCAGGAAGTCGCGCGCGGCGCCGCGTGCGTCGATACCGAGAAGTACTGGGGGGTGCCGCGAGCGCTGCAGGCGGCGGTGTGGGCCTCGGTTCCAGGGGCGGCGCCGGCGGGCACGGATCCCTGGGCGATCCTCGAGACGGCGGCAGGGCAGGGCGAAGGGCGGGGCGTGTGGCTCGGGCGGGCCCTCCAGGCGCAGGTCGCACTGGACGCGGACAAGGAAGAGCTCCACCGCCACGCTGTGACGGCCCACTTCGCCGCGCGCGCGCAGGGCACCGGGCTCGCGGAGGTCCGCCTGCTCAACGACTTCGCGGAGCGCATGGTGGTGTTCTTCTCGGATCGTCTGTGGGTCCGCGAGGCCGGGCACCGGATGCCCTCCGGGCCGCCGGGCCTGCCAATTCCTGCGGCGGCGACCGGGGCGGCAGCGGCGCCCGAGCCGAGCGCGGCGGACCTGGAGATCCTCCGGGAGATGACCGGCGCAGCGCCGGCCCCCGCGCCGGCGCAGCCGCAGCCGCAGTCGCAGCCTCAGTCACAGCATTCTCCCTCGTCCCCCCCGCAACCACCTCAACCCCGGAAGTAGACTGGAACCTGGAGGAACTCGTATGTACGCTGCACGGTTGGACATCTCAAGGCTCACGTCCCGCTTCGTCGGGTGGACCCTCGCGGCGGCGCTCAGCGCCGCGGCGCTGCTCGCGGCGCCAGAGGCGTCGGCAGGGGCGGCGAAGACGCTGTGTGTGTTCGACGTGGGGGGGAAGAACGGCGACGTCTACGCGAAGATGCTCGACTACAAGGCGAGCGCGGTCGCCTGGGGCGTCGACTTCACGCTCAAGGCGTACGCCGACGAGTCGGTCGCGGCGTCGGACTTCCGCAACGGGGTGTGCGACGCGGCGCTGCTGACAGGACTGACCGGCAAGCAGTTCAACGCGAAGACCTACACCGTCGAGGCGATGGGGCTCCTCGACGACTATCCGGCGCTCGGTCGCATGATCGGCATCCTCGCGAGCGCGGCCGCGCAGCCCCTCAACCTGAGCGGCGAATTCGAGACGGTCGGCATCTACCCGGCCGGCGCGGTGTACCTCCACCTCCGCGACCGGCAGCACGCGAGCCTGCCGCAGCTCTCGGGGCGCTCGATCGCGTGGATCGGCGCGGACCCGGCCGCGCGGACGATGATCGACAAGGTCGGCGCGGCCGCGAAGCAGGCGGAGGTGAGCACCTTCGCGTCGATCTTCAACAACGGCGGCGTCGAGGCCTGCTACAGCCCGGCGACGGCCTACCAGCCGCTCGAGCTCCACCGCGGGGTCGGCAAGAGCGGCGGCGTGGTCCGCTTCCCGCTCGCGCAGCTGACCTTCCAGATCTACATCCGCCCGGCCGCCATCCCGGCCGGCTTCGGGCAGGCGCTGATGCTCTGCGTCGAATTCTAGCCGGCGGGCCTCTTCCCGGCCGGCTTCGGTCAGAGCTCGCGCGAGTTCGTGAAGTCCCAATTCGGGGCGATGGTCGCGCTGGCGCAGAAAGCCGAGGCCGCGGTGAGCTCGTGGATCGAGGTCTCCGACGCGGACCGCCAGTACTACGCGGACCTGCTCGCGGGGGTCCGCGACCAGCTCAAGGCGAACGGGACCTACGACCCCGCGATCATCCGCCTGGCGAAGAAGTAGCGTGGACCCGGCACCCGCCGCGACGAGCCTCGCCCGCAGGGCGACGACGGGGGCGTGCCTCGTCGTCCTCGGTGTGATCATCGCTGGTTGGCTCGGCACGGGGGTCCAGCGGCTGCTGCTCCAGGTCGGCGAGCGGGTCTGGCCCGGGTACGGGAGCGAGCTGCGGCAGGAGCCGACGCCGCCGAGCCCGCCGGCCGCCGAGCAGGCCCAGGCGCCGGCCCAGGCGCCCAAGACGGCGGAGCAGAAGGCAGACGACGACCTCGTCGCCGCGCTCCTCGCGGCGGAGGAGGCGGAGAAGGCGGCGAAGGACAAGGCGGCCGCGGAAGCGGCGAAGAGGGCCGCGGAGGAGGAGGCGCGCGCGCGCGCCGAGGCGGCGCGCCGCCGCTA
>CAZMML010000452.1:0-4191 GCA_964567335.1 uncultured Nannocystis sp.
GTCAGGGTGTAGCTGCCCGACCCCGACCAGGAGCTGACCTTCCACGAGTAGTAGCCGGCGGTCCCCTGATAGGTCGCCGACTCGGTGCTCGTCTCCCCCTCCGAGGCCGCGACCTGGGCCCACTGGTTGTTGCCGACGTACTTGTACAGGTAGAGGTCGAAGTCCGTGCCGTTCGGCCCGGTCAGGCAGCCGGTGTGGGTCGCGTTGCCGCTCACGTAGTAGTAGGACCCCTTCGGCTCCCACTTCACGGCGCCCGAGCCCGAGAGCGTGTTGGTGTAGGGCGTCCCCTGGCAGGATCCGCCGCCGCCACCACCACCACCGCCGCCGCCGCCGCCGCCATTGCCCGGATCACCCGGGACCCCGACGGCCGTCCAGGCCGCATGCACGGCCGTCACCTCGGGCGAGTTCGCGCCGTGGATCGCCGCCGCCGCCGACGCGGTCGCGTTGCGTGCCGCCTGGAAGTTGGAGTTGGAGCTGAGGTAGTCGGCCAGCGCCTTGTAGAAGATCTTGTCGGCCTTCGCGATCCCGATCGCCGGGACCTGATTGGCCGTCTTGCCGCGCGGGTGCGTGCCGCCCTGCGAGAGCAGGTAGAACGCGAGGTTGGCGATGCCCGAGTTGATGTGCACGCCGCCGTTGTCCTGCCCGCCCTGGTAGCGCTCGGGGTAGTAGTCGTAGGACTGGCCGTCCTGCGTCGGGTTGTTCATGTAGCGCAGCGCGTCGCCCGGGGTATTGGGCGTCCAGCACTGCTCGCCCATCTTCCACGTGTTCGCCGTGACGCCGTTCTTCCACGCGTCGGCCGAGACCGAGAGGATGTCCGACATCGCCTCGTTGAGCGCGCCCGACTCGCTCTGGTAGACCAAGTTCGCCTCGTACTGGGTCACGGCGTGGGTCATCTCGTGCACGACCACGTCCGGATCCTTGGCGAAGGGCCCCGCGTTCTGCCCGTCGCCGTCGCCGTAGGCCATCTGCGTCCCGTCCCAGAACGCGTTGACGTAGTTCCAGCCGTAGTGCACCGTCGACTTCATCACCGCGCCGGCCGCGTCGTAGCTGTCGCGGCTGTGCTTCGCCGAGTAGTAGTCGTAGGTCAGGCCCGCGTTGTTGTAGGCCGCCATCGCCGTCTGATCCGTCGAGCTGCCGCCCTCGCTGAACATCAGGCTCCCGGGCAGCTGCTGGCCGTTGTTCGCGTTGTAGATCTTCCGGCTCTTCGCCCGGTGGATCTGCGGGTGCCGAGCGACCAACTCACCCGTCACCGCGTCGGCGAACACGATGTCCCGCTGCGGACCTTCCTCGTCCTCGTAGCTCACCTCTCCCTGCCACGCGAGCCGCGCGTCGGCGCCGTCCGCCGTGACCACGTACACCAGCTCCGTCACCCCGCGACTCGTGTGCGCGGGGGCGAGCGCCGCGGCGACCTTGGCGAGCGCCTCCTCTCCGTCGACGACGGGCTCCGTCGGGAGCTCGTCGGGCGGCACGACCCGACCCGAGAGCGCCTTCACCTGACCGGTCGCGGCGTCGGCGTGGACCGTCATGTCACCGCCGACCACCGGCAGCCCGTGGAGGAACTGCTGGAGCCGGACGTGGAGCAGACCCTCGCCGTCAACGCGCGCCCGAACCGGCTCGAGATCGCTCTCCTGTCCGAGACGGAAGGCGGGCGCGAGCGATTCGAGGTACTCGCGCGCGGCGGCCTTCGGCTCCCCGAGCGGGAGGTGCCCGAGATCGCCCGCGACGAAGCGCGGCACCCCGTCGGTGCCTGGATCGACGAGGTCGACCTGCGGCAGGCGGAAGAGCGCCTGGCTCTGCGACCACACCATGCCGCTGCGCTTCGCCTGGCTGGCGAGCATCTCCTCATCGAGGGTGAACCCGAAGCCGGGCCCGGCGCCGGCCGTCTGGATCCCCCAGGCCTCGCCGTTGCGCACCAGGAGGTCCTGGAGCACCGTGAGGCGCCCCGCACCGTGACGAACCGTGATCCGGCTGAAGTCGATCAGGCCATCCGACAGCTCGAAGCGCACGGGCCCCTGGCTGAGGTCGATCTCGAGGAGCTCATCGGCGCCCAGGTCCCCGAGATCTTCGGCGGTGACGACCCGGAACTCCGGCTCGGTCGCCGAACCCCCTTCGTAACAGGCGGAGAAGAGTGCGGTGGTAAGAGAAGCAACGACGATGAGGCGGCGCGACATATGATCCCTCCTTGGCAGGCATTCAGGGCAGAAGGCCCTGGCCTGGCGACCATGGTGACTTGATCCTGACCTCAGAGACATTTCACTGGACAGGGTTCGACCAGTCCACCTGAGGCCCAGGCACCATATCCAGGGAGGCGAGCCACGTGCAACCGCCCTCCACAAGCCGGATCACTGCTTTTTTCTTGCGATCCGCCGCACAGATCGGACGCACAAGCGGTTCTCACGCCGAATCGATTGCAATGTAGATTACATAATTTTCAAATATGCTGCGTTGATTGAAACTTTCGATCTTGATCACAGGAGATAGTCTGATCGCAGGACCTCGTTTTCGTGCTTCAAATTACGATTTTTTCAATGTCTATTCTGCAATCTTCGTTCTCTCCATGGAAAATTGAATACCTCCTCCCTGGCGAAGCCGAGAGAGGGAGATCTCCTACTCTCCTCAGCGACCGGAAATTTCGCTCTCGGTCGCTTCGCGCCGGCGGCTGGACCACGCGAGGTAGACCGGGATCCCCGACAGTACGAGCGCACAGTCGATGAGGAACACCGTCGGCTGCGTCACCGCGTAGCTGCCGAGCAAGAAGAGGGACGCCGCGAGGAAGACCAGCGGCACCACGGGGTACCCCCACGCCCGATAGGGCCGCGGGAGCTCCGGCCGGGTCCGCCGGAGCACGAACACCGCCGCGACGCTGAGCGCGTAAAAGGGCCAGATCCCGATCACGAAGTGCTCCGCCAGCTCCGCGAAGCTGCGGACCGACACGAACACGATCCCGAGACCGGCGCTGAGCGCGATGCTCCGCGCCGGCGTCCCGTGGCGCGGGTGCACCTGCGCCAGCGAGCGGAAGAAGAGCCCGTCCTCCGCCATCGCGTAGAAGACCCGCGGGCCCGTCATCATCGAGCCGTTGAGCGTACCGAAGGTGCTCACCATCACCGCCGCCGCGACCAGCGTCGTCCCGATCGGCCCGATCAGCGCCGCCGCGACGTCCGCCGCGATCAACGGCGCGCCGGCCATCTGGGCCAGCGGGACCACCTTCAGGTACACCAGGTTGGCCGCGAGGTAGAGGCCGACTACCGCCGCCGTCCCGGCGATGAACACCCGCGGCAGCACCCGCTGAGGGTCGCGCACCTCGCCGCTGACGAAGCCGACGTCGCACCACCCATCGTAGGCCCAGAGGATCGACACCAGTGCCAGCACCAACGCCGACCCCCCGGCCTGTGCCGGCGCCGGCGCGAGCGCGAGCGGGCCCGGCGTCAGCGCGACGCCCAGCACCACCAGCCCGAGCAGCGCCCCGACCTTCAGCAGGGTGCTGACGTTCTGCACCAGCGCCCCGTACTCGAGGCCCCTCCGGTTCACGAGCGCGACCGCGAGGATCATCGCCACCGCGACCACCTGCGCGCCCGAGAGCGGCCCCAGGACCGGCGCCGCCCCGTCGATCGAGAGGGTACGGAGCAGGTACTCCGCCGAGGTCACCGAGATCGCCCCGTAGGCCGAGGGCCGGAGGATCAGCAGCTCGGCCCACCCGAAGAGGAAGGCCGGCAGGCGCCCGAAGGCCTCGCGGATGTACACGTAGATCCCGCCGCTACGCGGATAGAGGATCGCCAGCTCCGCCACCGTGAGCGCGCCCGCGAGCGCGACCGCCCCGCCCGCCACCCACGCGCCCAGGAAGGGCCACAGCCCGTCGACGTGGCCGGCGATCACCGCGGGGGTCCTGAAGATCCCGCTCCCGATCGTCGAGCCGACCAGCACCGCGACCGCGCTGGCGAGCCCGAGCTTGCGGGGGAGGCGCTCGCCCCAGTGGTCGGGGGCCGACATGGCGCCCTGGATAGCGCGGGCGGGCGCCAGGCGCAAGAAAGCCGCGGGGCCCTCGGGCCCCGCGGCGCGCGCGGCCCGAGGGCCCCGGTCTGTATTTTCGGTCAGGATGTCCTGTCGACCAGGATCAGATCTCGAGCATGAAGGGGTAGGTCACGATGACCGAGCCGCCGCCCTCCGGCTTGGGGAAGGTCCAGCGCCGGACCG
>CAZMML010000453.1:0-4188 GCA_964567335.1 uncultured Nannocystis sp.
GCCTCGGCACCTGAACTGGCCGACGTCACCGGCCAGTACTTCGAGCGCAGCAAGGCCGTCCGCCCCTCGCGCGCGGCCCGCGACCGCGACGCCGCCCTCCGCCTCTGGGAGGTCTCCGAGCGCCTCACCGGCCTCGCTGGCTCATGAGTGCGCCCCGCGCGACGCGCCCTCCTTCTGCTCGCGCCGCAGCGTCAGCTTGAGGATCGCGGGCAGCAGGAACATCGTCATCAGCGTCGACGCCCCGATCCCGAACACCACGGTCGTCGCCAGGGGACGCTGCACCTCCGAGCCCGCCCCGGTCGCCAGCGCCATCGGCAGGAAGCCGAGCGCCGCGACCGCGCCGGTCGTCAGCACCGCCCTCATCGTGTGGACCGAGCCCTTCACCAGCGCCACGTCGAAGGGGTGCCCCTCCGCCAGCGCGTGGCGGACGTCTGTCGCTAGCACCACCCCGTTGAGCACCGCCACCCCCGCCAGCGCGATGAACCCGACCGCAGCGGGGATACTGAAGGACATGTCCCGGATGATCAGCCCCACCATCCCGCCAGTCAACGCGAAGGGCACGATCGCGAACACCGCCGCGGCGTAGCGAGCGTCCCCGAAATTCCAGAAGAGCATCCCGAAGATCAGCGCCAGGCACACCGGGACGACGAGCGCCAGGCGCCTGCTCGCGCGCTCGAAGTTCTCGAACTGGCCCGACCACTCCACCCCGTAGCCGGGCGTCACCTTCACCGCGGACGCGACCGCCGCCTGCGCGTCGGTCACCCACGAGAGCAGGTCGCGTCCGCGGAGGTTGACCTCGACCCGCACCACGCGGACGCGGTTCTTCCGCCGGATCTGCGCCGGGCCCTCCGCCTCGACCACCGTCGCCACCTCCGAGAGCGGCACCCGGTGCCCGTCCAGCGTCTCGACGAAGAGGTCGCCGAGCGCCTCCGGCACCGGCGCGCGCGGCGGGATCAGCAGGCGCGCGTCGAAGCGGCGCTGACCCTCGTACACCAGGCCGAACTGCTTCCCCACCCGCGCCGTCTCGATCGCCAGCAGCGCGTCCTGCATGCTCACCCCGTAGCGAGCGAGCCGCGCGCGGTCGGGCCGCACGGTCAGCTCTGGCATCCCGAGCACCTGCTCGACCCGGAGGTCGCCGGTCCCTTCGATCGGCCGGATCGCGTCCGCGATCGCGTCCGCGATCTTCTTCAGCTCGAGCAGCTCCGAGCCCGATACCACGATCTGGATGTCCGCGCGCGACCCCGTGATGATCTCGTTGTTGCGGTCCTCGATCGGCTGCGACACCGCCACGAAGGTGCCCGGGACCTGCGACTCGATCGCGTCCTTCAGCGTCACGCTCAGCTCGTCGAGGTCGCGCGCCGTCGTCCACTTCTCCTTCGGCAGCAGCGGGATCGTGATCTCCGTCCGGTCCTTGCCCACCGGCTCGATCGCCACCTCCGCGCGGCCCGTCATCGTCAAGGTCTTGAGCACCTCTGGGAAGCCGAGTAACACCTGCTGCGTCTGGTAGTCGAGCTGCTTCGCCTGGTCGAGGTTGATCGAGGGCGGGCGGCGGATGCTGACCACCATGTCCCCCTCGTCGATCCGCGGCACGAAGTCCGCGCCCTTCTCCTTGAAGACGTAGGCGGCGGTCACCAGCGCCGCCGCCGCCCCCCCGATCAGCGGCCAGCGGTGGCGGATCGCCAGCGGCACCACCGCCTTGTACACGCGAGCCACCGGCACCAGCCAGCGCGCCCCCTCCTTCTTCAGCGGCGGCACGAAGAGCGCCAGCAGCGCCGGCAAGAAGAGCACCGAGTAGAGCAGCGCCCCGAAGAGCGCGAACGCCATCGTCGTCGCCATCGGCTTGAAGAGCCGCCCCTCCACCCCCTCGAGGCTCAACAGCGGGATGTACACCAGCATGATGATCGCCACCGCGAACGCGACCGGCCGCATCACCGCCCCGATCGTCGCCGTGTACGCCGCCGCCCGCTCTCCGCTCGTCAGCCGCTGGCCGACGTAGGTCGCCACCAGCACCTCGAGCACCACGATCGGCCCGTCGACGAGGAAGCCGAAGTCGATCGCCCCGAGGCTCATCAGGTCGCCCGCGACCCCGGCCCAGTGCATCCCGAAGATCGCCACCGCCATCGACGCCGGGATCCCGAGCACGCACACCAGCGCCCCGCGGACCGTGCCGAGGAAGAGCACCAGCACCAGGAACACCACCGCCGCTCCCTCGGCGAGGTTCGTCAGGACCGTCTTGAGCGTCCGCTCGACGAAGTTCGCCCGGTCGTACACCGCCTCGATCACCACCCCCGCCGGGAGCGTCGCCTGGATCTCCGCCACGCGGTCCTTCACCGCGTAGATGACGTCGCGCGAGTTCGACCCCAGGAGCATCATGATGATGCCGGCGACCGCCTCGTCCTCCCCGTTGAAGGTGACCACCCCATGGCGCAGCGCCGAGCCGTCTCGGACCTCGGCGACGTGGCGCACCAGCACGGACTGCCCCTCCGACGCCTTCAGCACCACATTGCCGATGTCCTCGATGCTCGTGAAGGTCCCGACCGCGCGCAGCGTGAAGGACTCCGACGTCCGGTCGATGTACCCGCCCGACACGATCGCGTTCGAAGCGACCAGCGTCTCGCTGAGCTCGCGGATCGTCAGGCCGTAGGCCGCCAGGCGGTCCGGCTGGACGATCACCTGGAACTGTTTGAGGTCGCCCCCGATCGAGTTCACCTCGATCACCCCGGGCACCCCGCGCAGCTTCGGCACGATCTCCCACTCGAGCATCGTCCGCAGCTGCTTGCGCGAGTGGACCGGCGAGCGCACCACGAACTGGAAGATCTCCCCCAAGCCCGTCGACAGCGGCGCCAGGATCGGCGTCGGGATGTTCGCCGGCAGGTCCCCCTTCGCCTGCAACATCCGCTCGAACACCAACTGGCGCGCGAACCATGGATCCGTCCCGTCCCTGAACACGACCGTGATCGACGAGATGTCCGCGCGGGAGATCGAGCGCAGCTCCTCCATCCCCGGGACCCCGTTGAGCGCGTTCTCCATCGGGAAGGTGACGTTGCGCTCCACCTCGAGCGCCGACATCCCCGGCGCCTCGGTGATCACCGTCACCTGGATCGTCGAGATGTCGGGCAGGGCGTCGATGGGCAGGTTCTTGGCCGCGATTACCCCGAGGACCAGCAGCGCCCCGAGGAGCCCTGTCATGAGGTATCGAAGCCGGATCGAGGCTTGGATCAGCGCAGCAAGCACGTGGCGACCTCCGTGGCGTCGCTAGCGGAAGAGCTCGGCCTTGAGCGCGAACACCCCCTCGGTGATCACCCGCTCTCCGGCCGTGAGCCCTTCTTTGATCTCGACGAAGTCTGGCCCCTGCGCCCCGATCTCCACCGTCCGCGGCGTCACCGCCCGCTCCCCCACCTCGACGAACACCGTCGGCTTGCCGTCCACCTGCACCAGCGCCTTACGCGGGACCGCCAGCGCCCGCTTGCCCGCCGCGCTCGGCCGGATCCTCGCGTTCACCGCCTGTCCGACCCGCAGCTTGCCCGCCTCGTTCGGCACGACGACCCGCACCTCGGCGCTCCGCGTCACCGGGTCGAGCACGGTGCTCACGAAGGTCACCGTCCCCGTGAGCACCTCGTCCGGCGTCACCTGCGACGCGATCTCGACCGAGTCGCCGACGCGGATGTTCAACACCTCGCCCTCGAACACGCTCAGCCGGACCCACAGCGAGCTGCGGTCCGCGAGCGTGAACGCCGTGTAGCTCGGCTCGACCGCCTGCCCGCGGAACACCCGCACGCGCACCACGTCCCCCTCGATCGGGCTCGTCAGCGCGAGCTGACCGAGGGCCGACTTGTCGCCGGTCGACCCGCCGAGCGCCTGCACCCGCTGCTTCGCGGCCCGCAGCTCCGCGCTCGTGATCGACGACTCCTGCGCCGCCAGGTCGTAGGCCCGGTTCGAGGTGATTCCCTCCTGCAGGAGCTTCTTCTTGCGCTCCTTGTCCCGCTCGGCCACCTGCGCCTTCGCTACCACGGCGAAGATGTCGGCCTGCGCCTTGCCGAGCTCGGCGCTGTCCATCGTCGCCAGCACGTCGCCCGGCTTCACCTTGGTCCCCTCGATGACCTTGACCTCTTTGACGCGCCCCGAGATCCGCGAGCCGACCTCGGCGATCCGCAGCTCGTCGAACTCGAGCACGCCGGTCACGTGGAT
>CAZMML010000454.1:0-4184 GCA_964567335.1 uncultured Nannocystis sp.
CTTGAGTTGCTGGCGCGTCTTGGTGGTGGTCGTCATGGCGGCGCTCTGCGGAGTGGTCAACTGACGAGGAAGTCGGTCTCGATGCGGGTGAAGCCGATGCCGGTCACGAGCGACTGCTGGAAGTCGAGCTCGGTGACGGGCGCGATCTCGTGGTCGCGGGCGGCGACGAGGACCTGGTCGGGGTCCTGGGCGGCGACGTGGTAGTCCTCGAGGGCGGGGTTCTGGCGGCGGAAGGTGCGGCCGCCGTCGTCGCTCCACGAGAGGGCGATGTCGGAGACGTAGTCGACGTAGTCGCGGCGGTCGACGAAGTCGACGACGCTGCTGGCGTAGATCCGGCCGCCGATCGTGATCTCGGCGCCCTCGTCGTAGGCCCAGGGGGAGAGGAAGCGCCGCAGGTCGTCGGTGAGGCGGGCGCTGGCGTGGCGCTCGTCGAGGCCGGGGCGGAAGGCGAGGGCGAGGTGGACGCGGACGGCGACGTAGCGGGCGTTGCGGACGCGCACGCGGGCGAGCCCGGGGGCGCGGGCGCGGAGGTAGGCCTCGATGTCCGCGAGGAGGTCGGCGGGGGCCCGCGGGGCGAAGGCGTCGGAGGGGAGGAGGTCGCGGATGTCGGGGATCACGACGACGTCGACCTGACCCTCGGCGCCGGTGCGGAGGCACTTGGCCTTGTAGATCTGCGGGAAGCGGTGGAGGACCAGGCGCTCGTAGTCCCACGGGGTGAGGGCGCGGTCCTTGTGGCGCAGGCGCTCGGCGACGCGGCCGTAGAAGCGCTCGGGGCGCTCGGGGGGGCGGCCGCCGAAGCTGGTGTAGGGCTGCTCGGCGCCGGCGATCCGCGGGTCGGGGGCGGCGAGGCGGGTGATCGTGCCGACGGGGAGGGGCGAGGCGTAGTGGTCGGGGGCGTTGCCCTGGTCGTCGAAGCGGCAGAGGACGGCCTGGGTGCGGACGGCGAGGGCGTCGCAGACGGCGCGCGGGTCGCCTTCGAGGGCCGCGCGGAGCCAGATCAGAGGGCCGGGGAGGAGGGTGCTCGGCGCGACCTGGGGCAGGGTGAGCTCGACGATCCCGGAGCTGACGAAGCCGCGGGTGGTGTCGCTGCGCAGGCCCTCGCCGAGGGGGCGCCAGCGGTCGCCGTCGAGGATCGACCACTCGATCCGGGCGGAGCCGACGTCGGGGTCGGAGGTGCCCTCGGCGAGCTGGAAGAGGAGGCTGAGCTGCTGCGGGAGGTCGACGTCGGCGAGGCCGAGGTAGAGCTCGCCGGCGCCGTCGTAGCGGGGGAGGAGGCGCGGGTCCTGGGGATCGAGGGGGGCCTCGCCGAAGGGGTGGATGTGGAGGAGGCGGTCCTGCGCGTCAGGGAGCGCGGGGTCGAGGGTCAGGTGGGCGCGGTAGCGGACGCTGAGCCGCGCCTGGGGGGTGTAGGGGACCTCGACGGCGTAGCTCGCGGCCTGGTCGGCGCTGACCTCCTGGCGCGAGAGGCCGATCGCGAGCTCGCGGGCCTTGGCGGCGGCGACGGCGGGGAAGAGGTCGTGGCCGAAGTCGCGGACGAGCTCGAGGACGAAGCGGCGCTCGGCGTCGCGGAGGTCGCGCGGGAGGGCGGCGTCGGGGCGGCGGTCGTAGAGGACGCGGGCGTCGGCGTCGTGGACGGCGACCGGGAGCTCGGGGCGGGCGAAGGTGCAGGTGGGGAGCGTGGCCTGGTTCTTCTTGTGGAAGAGGGGGGCGGTGAGGAGGAGGAGCTCGCGCGCGCGGTCGACGAGGAGGAGGCGGGCCTTGAAGTCGTCGTGGGGGTGGAGGTCGTAGTGCTGGTAGTGAAGGTCGAGGTCGGTGGGGAGGCCGAGCCAGGTGAGGTCGAGGTGGAGCTCGTCGAGGGGGGCGCGGGTCAGCTCGGGGTGGGCGAGGTGGAGGCGGGCGCCGCCGAGGGGGCGCGGGCCGAAGAGCTCGAGCGGCTTGCCGGGGTCGAGGGCGCGATCGTCGAGCTGGACGCGGAGGTCGCGGAGGCCCTCGACGGCGATCTCGAGGTGGAGCGCGGCGAGGGTGAGGAGCTCGAAGGGGGGGAGGGCGGTGGTCCACTCCTCGGCCTCCTCGTCCCAGCGCGGGCGCAGGGTGACGCGGAGGGCGGGGGCCGGGAGGGCGGCGACGGGGCCGAGGGATGGGTCGGCGCGGAGCTCGAGCTGGAGGGCGGGGCGGGCCTCGCCCGGCGGGGTGGGGAGGCCGAGGAGGGCGAAGTAGTCGTCGTGGAGCTCGGCGCGGGTGAGCTCCAGGTCCAGCGGCGCCTTGGGACCGGGGAGGGTGAAGCGGAGGACGTCGGCGAGGGCCGCGCGCAGGGCGGCGGGGTCGGGCTGCTCGAGGCCGAGGTGGCGGAGGAAGGCGGCGCGGTCGAAGGGGCGGAGGCCGAGGGTGAGGGTGAGGGTGCGGGCGCCCTGGCTGAGGGCGAGGAGCGGGCTCTGGAGGGCCCAGCCGAGCGCGGGGGGAGGGGGAGCGGGATCCTGCGGGGCGGGGCGGCGGCCGAAGGGGCGCCAGCGCGGGGAGGCCGGGTCGGGGGTGGCGCGAGCGGCGTCGACGAGCGGGTAGAGGTTGTGCCAGCGGCTGCTCTCGGGGACAGGCTCGGGGCGACCGCGGAGGAAGCGCTGGGCGAGCTCGAGGACGCGGTCGAGGTCGTTCCAGGTGTAGAGCCGGGGGGCGCCCGGGTCGCTGAGCTGCTGGCGGTAGCGGTCGAGGAGGTCGAGCTGGACGGGGTCGAGGTGGCGGGCGAGGCCGGCGCGGGCGCTCGGCCAGGGCTGGGGGGCGGGCTCGCCGAGGGCGGCGGCGACGGTGAGGTCGAAGCCGGGGACGCCGGGGGTCTGGGCGCGGGCGGCGGCGAGGGCGGCGCGGTCGGCGGCGCGGCGCTGCTCGCGGTGGGCGTCGAGGAGGAGGCGCTCGAGCGCGGGCCAGGCGGGGAGGCCGTGGTCTGTGGCCTCGGCGATCTCGACGAGGCGGAGGAGGCGCTCGGCGCTCAGGGAGAAGTGGGCCTCGAGGCGGCGGAGCTCCGCGTCGTAGGCGTCGATGTCGGCGAGGCCGGCGGGCCAGGGCGGGGGCCAGTCGTCGCCGAGGGCGGCGGCGAGGGCGGCGGCGAAGTCCGGCGGGTCGCTTCGCGGCGGCTCCCAGGTGAGGTGGTCGTCGCGCTGGCGCTGGCCGGCGCGCGCGAGGAGGCGGTCGATCTCGGCCCACTCGGCGTCGATCCGGCGCTTGATCGTCATGATCGCGAGGAAGGTCTCGAGGACCGCGGCGGGGGTCGGCCCGAGGGCGGCGAGGCGGGTCTCGATGTAGGCGCGGACGGCGTCGTCGAGGGCGAAGGTGTAGAGGTCGTCGAGGTTCTGGACCTGCGGGAGGCCGTCGGTGGCGAAGTTGAGCGGGCCGCCGACGGCGGCGTTGAAGTTGGCGGTGAAGTCGCGCGGGTCGGCGGGCGCGGGGTCGCCGAGGAGCTGGTTGATCGCGGCCCACTCGGCGTCGGCGTCGCGGCGGCGCCGCCGGAGCATCATGAGGGCGCGCAGCTCGTGGTGGGCGAGGAAGAGGCGCTCGCGGGCGAAGCGGAGCAGAGGGTGGAGGGCGAGGACGCGGGCGTGGTCGACGGGGGCGCCGTCCAGGAGGGGGATCGGGTCGCCCGGGGCGGGGCTGCCGAGGGCGAGGCGCAGCATGTGTTCGAAGATCTCGGTGCGCGAGAGGCCGAGATGGTGGCGGACGTCGCTGAGCCGGGTGCGGCGCCGATCGATGAAGACGCTGCGGAGCTCGGCGACGCGGGCGCGGGTGACGAGGAGGTCGCGCTCGCTGCGGTACTGGCGGGGCTTGCCGGCGCTGTCGCGGCCGGCGAGGAGGGCGGTGCCGGCGGGGAGGAGGTGCGGGGCGGCGCGGGCGGCGAGGCGGAAGGTGACGACGACGCGGTCGGGGACGGGGAGCTCGGGGCGGAGGCGGAGGACCTCGCGGTAGTAGTGCTCGAGGTGGCGGCGGGTGAGGCCGTTGGCGTGGTCGCGGGCGCGGGCGAGGAGCTGGAGGAAGACGAGGAGGAGGACGAAGTGGGGGCGCGCGAGCCAGGCGGCGTGGTCGTCGCGGGCGCGCCCCGGTTGGGTGAGGTAGGCGACGATCGCGGGGATCGGGAGGTCGGGGTCGGCGGCGAAGCCGGTCCAGGTGCCCCCGGCCGGGAAGACGAGGCGGGCGGTGAA
>CAZMML010000455.1:0-4178 GCA_964567335.1 uncultured Nannocystis sp.
GAACCTCTGCCTACCGATCTGCGATCCGCTGGTGGATATCTGTCCGGAGTTCGGCGGTGTCTGCGAAATTCCGTTGGTCTGTTGGGACCCATTTGATATCGAACTTCCGGCGTTTGGCGAGGAATGTTGGGATGCATTAGGTGCCTGTGCGAGTGGGTTCACCTGTGTCGGCGGCGAAAATTTTCAACAGTGTGACAGTTCGTGCTGTACGAGCTTTTGTGACCTGTCCCAACCGGGGGACTGCCCCGAGTCTCCGGTTCAGGAGTGCGTTCCGTTCGGCGCTGAGCCGCCGCTTGAGCATGTCGGACTTTGCCTTGTGCCGTGACATACGCCTTTCACATTGATCCTCAGCACCAAGATGCCTCTGGCTCTTCGCGCTTAGCCGGTTCGAAGGGGGAATTGGGTCAAGGGGTCGCTCGCAGATGCGAGTGGGCACACGCCGCCGCCGAGGCGGCTACGCGCGCCGCCGCGCCGGGCTCGCATGAAAAGCCCGAGCGACTCCTTGCCCTCGCGTTCGATGGCTCGCGCGGTCAACTCCGCGCCGTCCCCAGTCCCCGGTGCGCTCATACACGTCGGCCTGAGGCCCGGTCGCGCCCTGCTTCTCCCCGGCCACGGGCCGTACCTCACGACCTCGGCGCGGCATCCACGCCGGCGCTCACGGGCACGTCGGTATCCTGCCGAGAAAAGAGTCTCCTTCTTGAGGCTTCACGTCGCAATAGATGTGCTTGCCGTCGCAGGCCGCCTTGATGAGGCCTCTGCCGCGTGACGGCCAGGCGGCGAGCTCCTCGACGAGACCTCCTGCCCTCGGCACGCGGAGCACTGCCTGCATGGAGAGTCGCCCAGGATCCAGCGGCCGCTCCGCCATCACATAGAGGGCCTTGCCGTCGGTGATGAGCTGCCAGAGGCGCCCGAGACTTTGCCTGGCGGTGGTGAGGTACGGTGCCTCGTCCGGAGGCGCGAAGACCTCCTCCCAGGTCGCCGCCCAGGGGCCGACGTCGCCGCCCGACGGATCGATCACGAGCTGAGAGGCCTCGCCCTCCGCAGACAGGCGCAGCACGCTGTTGCTCCGCCAATCCACGAAGTATACGTACTCGTCGTCGCTCGCCAGGCCCGTATCCGCGTCGACTCCGACCATCGTCACCTCCGCGGCTCCCCCCGTGCGCGGGATGGTCGCGATGGCCCAGCCGTCACCGGCCCAGGTGGCGCGCTCCGGCACGACCGAGGCGAAGATGCGATCGGCGAGCAGCGCGAGATACGGCCCGCGTCCGGTGGGAAAGAGCAACTCCGAGGTCAGCTCCCGCGCGGCGCCGCCTCGCTTCGGGCACGTCATGACGCGGCAATCCCAGACATCGCCTGCGCTCTCCTCGTTGACCCAGTAGATCGCCTCACCGACCAGCGCGAGCGTCTGGATCCCGCGCTGATCCGGGACGATCACCTCGGCGGCACCACCTCCGCGTGGCACCCTCCGGAGATCGCACTCGTTGTATTCGCGGGTCGACTTGACCCACGGAGACACGGGCCGGCTCACCCAGTAGACGTAGCGCTCGTCGACCGCGAGCGAGAGCGCGAAGTTGTCGCGGACCTTGTCGAGCTCCGCGAGCTCGGCGGTCCGCTTGTCCACCCGGTAGACCGCGTCGTCCGACGTGAAGTAGACGGCCTCGTCGTCGACCGCCAGCGCCTCGGGATCGAGCCGTCGTGAGCGGCTCAGGGAGAGGCTTCGAAAGCGCTCGGGCCAGCTCGTCGTCATCGTCATGGTCCCTCGGTCCCGAAGCCGACGCGGCCTGCGAGCGAACGGCGGCGCCGGAGTATCCCGCCGCCGCGGGTCGGGCACAAGCGAGCGCCGGCGAGCGACCCGGTGTGACGGGCCGCGGCTCGGTCTCGCGCTGCCGGCGTGCAGGTGCATGCCGAAGGCCGACAGCGTCAACGGCGGCGGGGCGACGGGCTCGGCCGCGGACCGTGTCCACGCCGCTGAAGTCGGCTCCGGCCGCCGCGATCGCGTTTCGCCGCGTCGGTGGCGTAACGGGCTCAGGTCCCGCGGGCGGGCCACCCGGCCCGCCGCGCGCATGCGGGCATGGCGCGCCCGGGCGTCTACGTGCGCCAGCATCGGCTCGGTTTCCTCGCGCGGCGCGAGGCGGCGCTCCGTGCGGGCGGCTCACTGGCTCGGGCGGACGTTCGCGGTCCGCAGGCGGCGCAGCGGGCCCTTGCCGGCGAAGCCCGCGCGCCGCGGGTGCTGCCGCGGCGCGCGGCGCTTGCCCAGGTCGGCGGGCTCGCCGTCGCGGGTGATCCGGAGCTGCTGACCGGCACACCACACCGTCTTGAGCAGCTCGAGGACCTCGGGCGCGAGATCGTCGGACAGGTCGATCATGGTGTGGTCGTCGAGGATCTCGATCCGGCCGATCTGTCGCCCGACCAGCCCGCCCTGGTGGGTGATCGCGCCGACGAGCACACCGGGGCGCAGACCGTCGACGTGACCCACCTCGACGCGGAACGTCGCCATGCCCGGCTCCGGCGCCCGCTCCTGACGCTGCCGGCGCGGCCGCTCCGAGCGCTCCTCGGCGTCGAGGTCGACCGGGCGGAGCTCGCGGTCAGGAGGCGGCAGCAGCAGGCGCTCGGCGCCGTGGGCCATCTTCGCCAGCGCCGCGGCGATGTCGAGCGTTGGGATGTTCTGCTCGCGCTCGATCGCCGCGATCACGCCCTGGAACTCGGCGAGCCCGCCGGCGGCCAGCGTGTCACAGATCCGCTGTTTGAAGCGGGCGACCCGGACGTCGTTGACCATCTGGACGGTCGGCAGCTCCATCGCGGCGATCTTCTGGCGGGTCGCGTGTTCGATGCTGCGCAGCAGGCCGCGCTCGCGCGGGGCGACGAACAGGATCGCCTCGCCGCTGCGGCCGGCGCGGCCGGTGCGGCCGACGCGGTGCACGTAGCTCTCGGGGTCGGTCGGCGCGTCGTAGTTGACGACGTGGCTGACGCGGTCGACGTCGAGGCCGCGGGCCGCGACGTCGGTGGCGACGAGGATGTCGACCTTGCCGTCCTTGAGCTGGGCGATCGTCCGCTCGCGCTGGTTCTGCGCGATGTCGCCGTGCAGCGCCGCCGCGGCGAAGCCGCGCGCCTGCAGCCGCTCGGCCAGCTCCTCGGTCGCCTGGCGGGTGCGTACGAACACGATCATCGCGTCGAACGGCTCCGCCTCGAGGATCCGCGTCAGCGCGTCGAGCTTGTGCAGCCCGCCGACCACCCAGTAGCGCTGGCGGATGTTGTCGGCCGTGCGGGTGCGCGCGGCGATCGTCACCTCGATCGGCCGCCGCTGGTGGACCTGCGCGATCCGGCGGATCGGCTCCGGCAGGGTCGCCGAGAACAGCGCCGTCTGCCGCTCCGCGGGCGTCCGGCGCAGGATCGTCTCGACGTCGTCGATGAAGCCCATGCGCAGCATCTCGTCGGCCTCGTCGAGCACGACGTGGCGCAGCGTCGACAGGTCGAGCGAGCCGCGCTCGAGGTGGTCGATGATCCGCCCCGGCGTGCCGACCACCACGTGCACCCCGCGGCGCAGCGCGGCGAGCTGCGGCCCGTAGCTCTGGCCGCCGTAGATCGGCAGCACGCGGAAGCCCGGCAGGTGGGCCGCGTAGCGCTGCAGCGCCTCGGCGACCTGGATCCCGAGCTCGCGCGTCGGCGTCAGCACCAGCGCCTGCAGCCTCCGCGCGCTCAGGTCGAGGCGCGCGAGGATCGGCAGGGCGAACGCGGCGGTCTTGCCGGTGCCGGTGTGCGCCTGGCCGAGCAGGTCGCGTCCGGCGAGCAAGTGCGGGATAGTCTCGGCCTGGATCGGCGAGGGCGACTCGTAGCCGAGCTCGCGCAGCACTCGGAGCAGCGGCTCGGGCAGGTCCAGCGCGTCGAAGCCCGGAGGCGCTGCGGTGTCGTCGCTCATGCGCGAGGGTGTACCCGCGATCATGCACGCACGGTGGCGCCGCGGCGTTACCTGCGCGTGAGTTTCATGTCGGCGCGCTCAGCGGGTGCGCGCGCGGGGCGACCGAGCACGCGCTCGACGACGTCGCGCCGCATGGAACGCGTCCCAGAACGACGGTCACGCCCCCTCGAGCCGGCGCAGCTCGGCCGGCACGGGTCGCACCGGGGCGGGGGGTCTGCGGTGATGGGATCAGCGAGAGGTGCACCGAGGGCAGTCCCGTCAC
>CAZMML010000456.1:0-4153 GCA_964567335.1 uncultured Nannocystis sp.
CGGAACGCCGCTCCGGGCGTCCCGCTATCAGGTCGAATTCGCGCCGAGCTGCGCTAGGCTCGGCCGCAAACGCCCATGAGACGCAGCGAAAAGGCCGCGAAGATCCAGCAGGTCCTGGACCAGCTCTTCCCTCGCCCCGAGGTCCCGCTCACGCACCGCGATCCTTTTACCTTGCTCGTCGCCGTCGTCCTCTCGGCCCAGACCACCGACGCCCGCGTCAACCTCGTCACCCCCGAGCTCTTCCGCCGCGGCCCGACCCCGGCGGCGATGGCTGCGCTCCCCGAGGCTGAGATCCTCGAGATCATCCGGACCTGCGGCCTCGCGCCCGCCAAGGCCCGCAACATCCGTCGCCTCTCCGAGCTCCTCGTCCTGCAGCACGGCGGCGAGGTCCCGCGCGACTTCGAGGCGCTCGAGGCCCTCCCCGGCGTCGGCCACAAGACCGCCAGCGTCGTCATGGTCCAGGCCTTCGGCGTCCCCGCCTTCCCCGTCGACACCCATATCCACCGCCTCGCCGCGCGCTGGGGCCTCTCTGACGGCAGCAGCGTCGAGCAGACCGAGGCCGATCTCAAGGCGCTCTACCCCCCGGCGGCCTGGCACCGCCTCCACCTCCAGCTCATCTACTTCGGGCGGGCCCACTGCCCCGCCCGCGGGCACGCCCCCGCCGCCTGCCCGATCTGCTCGTGGGCCGGCGTCAAGTCGCGGCTCGCCGCGGAGGCGCGCGCCTGATCAGCCGCCCGGGTCGTCCTTCTTGTGGACCCAGAAGCCGCGCATGTTGAGCGTGCCGGCGTCCTGACCCGGCATCCAGAACGCCGGGTGGCTCGGATCGATCCCTGGCTGCGCGTCCGCGTCGACCGCGAAGAGCCAGAGCTGCTTCACGCTGTTCTTGTCGGCCGTCAGCTTGTTGCCGAGCGTCCGGCGCGACGTGAACACCACCCAGTAGTAGCCGCCCGTGGTCTTCGGCGCGAAGGTCGGCTCGAAGTTCCAGTGCAGGTCGCGGTCCCCCGCCACGAAGGGGTAGCCGTCGCCGTTGACCTGCCCCATCCGCATCTCGACGCCCGGCTGCTCGACGCTGGCGATGTACAGGTCGGCCAGCCCGTTCCGGGTGTCGACCAGCGCCGGGTACGCGCCGCGGTGGTACACGACCCACTTCCCGTCCGGCGAGATGCTGTCGAAGAAGATCCCGTTGAGGTTCGGGTCCGCCCCAGGGTCGACCAGCTTCACCGCGTTGCTGGCGAACTTCGTGTTGGAGTCGAAGTCCAGCACCGAGAGCGCGAGCGTCGTGTGGTCGACGTACGAGATCTTCGTCCCGTCGGACGAGAAGCTCGGCATGTTCAGCTGCAGGTCGTCGATCCCCGTGCCCATCAGCTTCACGCCGGTCGCGGCGTCCCACATCCCCGGCGCGCCCCCCGGGGGCCCGGGCAGGTTCGCCTCCGCGTTCTCGATCACCACCGACCCGTCCGGCGAGATCGCCCCCATCGCCCAGCTCCGCACCGGCTTCCCGACCGACGTGTTGGTGAAGATCGGCGCGTTGTTGACCAGGTCCCACGTCGACACGTCGATGTCGCCGCCGAGGATCAGCCGGCTCCCGTTCGCCGACGCCGCGTGGCAGGTGCTGCACCCGTTCTGCCCGCCCGCCAGCAGGAAGTCCTCCGGCGCGTCCGCCCCCGGGTTGATCCGCAGCACCCGCCCGAGGTTGTTCGACCAGTAGTACACCGAGCCGATCAGCTTGTCCGACGCGATCGTCCACGTGTCGTCGGCGAGGATCGTCGCCGCCGGCTGCCCCGCCGGCAGGCGGTTGATCTTGAGGCTGAGCGGGAGGCCCGAGCTCGACTCGCTGATCTGGACCCAGCTCGTCTTGTCGAGCATGTAGCGCGAGGGCGGCTCCGCGAGCGTGTAGAACTTCGCGTCGACGAACTCGCCGACGTAGCGCACCAGGTACTTGTCGCCCGGCGTCGTGCCGTTCCACATCAGCTCGGCCGGCTGCAGCCCCTTCGGGAAGACCGTCCCGTCGTAGGGGTAGGCGAGCACCGCCGCCGGGTCCGGCACCGCCGCGCCGTCGAGGAGCATCTTCTCCGGCTCGGTCACCTCCGGCGGCAGCTTGTCGATCTTCAGGAACACGTCGACGACCGCCTGCGCCTGCTTCAGGCCCTGGCTCGCCGTCACGATCAGCTGGCCGCCGTACTGCCCGCCGGCCGTCACCAGCCCCGTCTCGTCGACGTTGCCGACGAAGCTCGCGTCGGTCGACCACGTCGCCGAGATCGGCACCCCGTCGCACATCGCCACGAGCTGCACCGGCGCGTGCACCCCGTTGTCGATCACGATCGTCGCCATCGGTGGGTCGACCGCCAGCGTGCACTCCGCCGCCGTCGTCGACGAACTCGAGGGGCCCTCCGTCGTCCCGCTCGTCGTCGGCGTCCCGGAGCTCGACCCATCCGAGCCCGAGCCCGGACCCTCGCTCGTCAGCGACGTCGGCGAGCCCGTCGGATCCGCCGCCGACTCCTCCGCACGCCCCCCGCCGCCCCCGCACGCCGCGAGGCACAGGGCCACGCCCCACGCGGCGTGGTGAGGCCGCGGACTCTGCGCATCCGAGACCGTACCTCTCGCGCTTCGCACGGGCCCGCGGTGAAATTCGGCGTGAACAGAGCTCATGGCCACCCCCACGGTGACGTCTACCACGGCCCGCGAAGTCGCCGGCAGCGGCGACCCCCGCACCCGCCCCCCCGGCGACTCCCCTCCCCGGCCTTTGAAGTCCCGTGCTACCGTGCCTGCCTACCCGTGGCCGATCTCGAAGCCGACAGACTGCGCGCTCTGATGCGCGCCGCGGTGTTCAAGCAGCCGCACCAGCCCGTCGTCGTCGGCCGCTACGAGATCATCAAGCTGCTCGGATCTGGCGCCATGGGGATCGTCTATGAGGCCTTCGACCCTCGGCGCGGCGAGGCCGTCGCGCTCAAGACCCTCCGGGCCGCCAACACCCGCGCTCTCTCGCTCTTCAAGCGCGAATTTCGGGCGCTCTCGCGGCTCACGCACCCCAACCTGGTCGCCCTCTACGAGATGGGTCGCGACCACGACCAGTACTTCTTCACCATGGAGCTCGTCCGCGGCTCCACCCTCCTCAAGTACCTCTGGGGGTCGGAAGACCCACCCCTCGCCGGGATCTCACCCGTCACCGACTTCGGCCGCCTCCGCGCCGTGTTCGCCCAGCTCGTCGACGGCGTCGCCGCGATCCACCAGGCCCACAAGCTCCACCGCGACATCAAGCCGACCAACGTCATGGTCACCCCCCAGGGCCGCGTCGTCCTCATGGACTTCGGCTTCGTCGGCGAGGAGACCGTCGGCACCCTCGAGTCGACCGCCGGCAGCCTGGTCGTCGGCACCCCCGCGTACATGGCCCCCGAGCAGGCCCAGGGCGGCGCGCGCACCGCCGCGAGCGACTGGTACAGCGTCGGCGCGACCCTCTACACCGCGCTCGTCGGCCGCACCCCGTGGAGCGAGCTCTCCCTCGCCGCGATGATGGAGCGTAAGGCCCAGGCCGCGCCTCCGCCCCCCCGCGACCTCGTCTCCGGCGTCCCCGAGGACCTCGACGTGATCTGCCTCCGCCTCCTCGCGCCGGACCCGAAGGACAGGCCGAGCGGCGACGAGCTCCTGAGCTTCTTCCACAACGACCGCGGCCACAGCCGCCGCCTCCAGGCCGCCCTCCCCTCACCCGCCGCCACCCACGTCGGCGCCCGCAGCTTCGTCGGCCGCGCCCGCGAGGTCCACGCCCTCAGCGCCGCCCTCGACGCCGTCCTCGGCGCCAGCGCCAGCGTCCCCGGCCTGATCTTCGTCCGCGGCCGCGCCGGCGTCGGCAAGTCGGCCCTGATCCGCCACGTCACCGACGCCCTGCGCCAGCGCACCGTCCTCCTGCGCGCCCGCTGCTACGAGCGCGACACGGTCCCCTACAAGGCGCTCGACAGCCTCATCGACGCCCTCGCGCGCTACCTCCGGCAGCACCGCGCCGACGAGCTCACCCTCCCCCCCGACCTCGACGCGCTCGTCGCCCTCTTCCCCGCCCTCTACCAGGTACCCGCCCAAGCCGCCGCGCTCCCGCCCCCCGAGGGCACGCCCCCCCCGCCGCCCCCCGACCACGGCGCCGCCCTCCGGCCCGACGCCCCCG
>CAZMML010000457.1:0-4144 GCA_964567335.1 uncultured Nannocystis sp.
TCTTGCCGCGGCGCTTGATCAGGCCGATGTCGGTCTCGAGGCCGGTGACGACGATGAGGAAGAGGACGCCGAGCCAGGAGACGACGGAGAGGAGGTCGGCCTGGTGCTGTTCGCGCGGGAAGATGAAGAGCTGGAGCTCGGGCCAGATGGCGCCGAGGACCGAGGGGCCGAGGAAGACGCCGGCGGCGAGCTCGCCGATCACGGCCGGCTGCTTGAGCTTGCGCATGACCTCGCCGAAGAAGCGGGCGGTGGCGAGGAGGACGGCGAGCTGGAGGAGGAGGAGGAAGACGGCGTGGTGGGCGAGGCCCTTGAGGACGGCGGGGGCGGCGCCGGCGGCCTGGGCGGCCGGTTCGGCGAGGAGCGCGAGGTGGGTGCCGAGGTCCATGGTGGGTGCTCGCAGGTTCTTTGGGTCAGATCATGTTGCGCCAGCGGAGGTCGCTGGTCACCGGGCCGACGGCGGTGGGGCGGAGGCTGAGGAAGCCGCCCGGGCCGGCCTGCTCGACGAGGAGGCGGCGGCGGAGGTCGTCGACCTCCGGGGCGAGCCCCTCGCCGCCGAGGCGCAGGAGGTCGTGGAGGTGAGCCTCGCTGAGGGCGCCGTGCTGGACGAGGCCGGCGAGGATCAGGCGCTGCGTGAGCGAGAGGCCGGAGAGGGCGGCGCCGCGGCGGCGCGGGAGCGGGCGGACGAGGATGTCGTGCTCGGTCGCGGGGTCGAGGCGGGCCGAGATCAGCCAGTAGTCGAGCGCCTGGCGGAGGTTGCCGGCGCACATCGCCTCGAGGTCGATGAACCACTCCTCGCCGGGGTCCGGGAGCATATCGGCGCTGGTGAAGGGGCGACGGAGGCGCTGGAGGGCGGGGGTCCGGCGGGCGCGGAAGCGGAGGCCGAAGCCGCTGACGCGGTGGCGCGAGCGGAGCATGTTCTCGACGAAGCGGCCCGACTCCGCGGGGAGCTCGACGACCTGGGAGAAGTACTTCGGGAGCTTGAGGCAGGTGCCGAGGAGGGCGGCGGAGGGCGCGGCGATCAGCACGACCCAGAGGAGAGCGGCGCTGGTGGCGCGGACGAGGTCGAGGAACTCCTGCATCCGCTGGAGGCCCTCGGGGGTGCGGACGAAGAGCTGTTCGGCGTGCTCGAGGATGACGACGCGGCGCTCGGAGAGGAGGGGGACGAGCTGGCCGAACTCGCGGAAGGAGCCGGCGTAGGGGGCGCCGGTCGTCTCGCAGAGGGCGGCGCAGAGGCGGGCCTCGCTGGCGATGTGGGGGCCGAGCGAGATCCAGTGGACCGGGACCTCCCCGTGGAGCTCGGCGCGGACGCGGTTGACGAGGGTGCGCTTGCCCGCGCCGCGGTCGCCGACGACGAGCAGCGAGGTCCTCTGTCCTTGGTGCCAGGTCTCGAAGACCTTGCGGCAAGGGGCCTCGAGGTGGGGGCGCGGCTGGTAGAGGTCGGAGAGGCCGAGGGGGACCTCGCCGAAGAGGCGCTGATAGATCGAGGGCAGGTTGCTCGCGCCCGCGGCGCCGCCGATCAGGAGGTCCCAGTAGCCGCTCTTGGGGCCCTCGTCGGCGAGGGCGGCCCGGACGTCGCGGGCGAGCTCGCGGAGCAGCGGCGCGGCGCGGCGGTAGAGCCCGGCGGTGTTGTCGGCGAGGCGGGTCCTCGCGGAGCGCAGCCAACCCGGGCGTGCGCGGGCCTCGCGGGCCTCGAGCTCGGCGAGGACGTCGTCGGGTCGGAAGGCGCGGAGCGGCGCGAGGGCGTCGTCCATGCGGGCGGAGCTCTCGGCGACGAAGCCGGAGAAGAGGCGGGCGGAGGCGCGGCTCGTGCGCTCGGAGAGGGCGCGGACGAGGCGGATCGCGTGGGCGAGACCGGCGCGGGCGGAGTCGTCGCGGGCGTCGACCTCGCGGCTGTCCTCGACGATGAAGAGGTGGTAGTCGAGGACGGTCTCGATCCGGTCGAGCTCGCCGACGGCCTCCTGTGCGACGACGGCGGTGCGCGCGGTGAGGCTCTCGACGAGCGCACGGACGGGGGCGTGGAAGATCTCCTCGAGCCAGCGACGGAGTGGGATCGCCACCTGGGTGGTCGTCGAGACCGGCGCGATGTTGGAGTCCTCGGCGGCGCGGTCGAGGAAGAAGAGCTCCGGCTGCTCCGCGACGACGGCGGCGAGCTCGCTCAGCAGGGGCGCGCCAGCGAGGCCGCCTTCGAAGGCGGCGGCGGCGGCCTTGAGGGTGTCGCGCGCGGTGTGGATGGAGGGGCGGACCTCCTGCTCGAGGGCGCTGCGCCAGCGGGTGCGGGAGAGCGGGTGGCGGGCGTCGTCATCGTCGATGGTGACGAGCACGTCCTCCGAGGCTCGCGGGGCGTTGGAGAGCGCCTCGAGGGTGAGGGCGACCCGCTCGAGGGCGGAGAGGCAGTCGACCCGGATCATCTGCTCCAGGAGCTCGCCCGTGCGGCCCTGGAGCGTGGCGAACCACCCAGCCAGGCGGGCGAGCTGAGGGTCGAGGAGCACGTCTGCGAGGGTACCAGGTCTGCGAGCCGGGACGAAGGCGGCGGCTGGCGCGCGGTCGCTCGGCGCGGGTCGTCACGACGCCTTGTCGATCGCGGCGGCGATCTCGTCGGCCGCGGGTGCGTCGGCGAGTTGTGCCCGAAGGGCCAGCGCGAGCGCCCGAGTCGCCGCGCGCGGCTCAGCGGGGAGGGCCTTGCTCGCCGCGCGGCGGAGGGGGTCGCTGGCCGCGCGCCAGAGGGTCGCGGCGCGCCCGGTCGCGGCCGGGATTGCGGTGTCTGTCCATACGACCAGGACGCCGTCGGGGCCGCGGCCGAGCTCGACGGCGAGGCCGCCGCGCGGGGAGCCCTCGCCGGCGCCGAAGGCCAGCTTGATCGGCGCGCCGGCGCGGGCGAAGGCCTGGAGGAGCGAGGCCCGGAGCGCGTCCAATTCTTCCGGGCGCTCGCGGAGCAGGGAGCAGTGCCGCTCGAGCGCGCGGACTTCGAGCTCTGCCGCGCTGAGCAGCGCCGCGAGCCAGCCGTGATCGGCTGGCTCTGCGGCCAGGACCGGCACGGCGGCGGCGCGGGCGGCGGCGAGGAGGGGGTGCTCGTGATCGCCGGGGCTCGACCACAAGAGCGTGCGGGTGGGCGAGGCGCGCAGGGCGTCGGGGCTCCACGCCTTCTCGGTGGCGAGGTCGCGCAGCACCGGGGCCGCGCGGAGCTCGCTCCAGAGGTGCTCGCGCTCGAGGGCGAGGTGCGCGTGCAGGTACGCGTACTGGGCGTGGCGAGCGGCGGTCCAGGGCCCTGGCTCCTCGGCGGCCGCGGCGGTGCGCGCGAGCAGGCGGGAGCGGAGGGAGGCGACGGCGCGGGCGATCTCCGCGAGCACGGCGGCGCGGCCCGGGTCGTCGACGACCTTGTCGCGGGCCATGGTGGTGCGGAGGCGCGGGGAGTCGGCCCAGACTTGGAGGTGCTCGAGGGAGCGCCCGGGGGCGGGCGACATCTCGGCGAGCAGGTCAGCGGCGGGCCCCTGGGCGAGGACGAGGCCGCGACGGAGCATGACGGCTTCGGGCGGGACGGCGAAGGCGACGTGGATCGAGCCGTCGTCGCGCTCGTCGACGACGGAGAGCGCGCCGGGCGGCGCGGGGGCGTCTTGCAGGAGCTCCGGGCCCTCGCCGGAGGCGACGTCTTCGAAGCTGAGCTCGAGGCGGCAGAAGCGGCACCAGCGCCACAGGCTGTCGCGGATCGCCTCGACGATCGCCGCGCGCTCGTGGCTCTTGCCGCGCCGCAGGAGCGTCACGGTGGTGCCCTCGAAGGGCTCCCCGAGCGGGCGCTTGTCGAAGCTGCGGTCGGGGTAAAAGGTCAGCTCCCACGCCTCGCCGGCGCGGCCGGTCTGGACGACGACGGCGTCGGGGCGCCAGGCGAAGACGCTGACGAAGCCGATGCCGAAGCCGCCGGCCATGGTGCGGTCGTCGCTCTTGGTCGAGGCGAAGAGGCGGGTGAGCCCGCCGTCGACGATCGCCTCGTCCATGCCGCAGCCGGCGTCGGCGACCCGCAGCTCGAAGACGACCTCGTCGGGGTCGTCGCCCGCGGCGGGGGGGGCGGCGGGGGCGGCGGCGGCGCGGGCGCGGCCGGCGGCGCGGGGGGGGGGGGCGGGCTCGCGCCGGCCGTCGGGGGGGCCCGCGG
>CAZMML010000458.1:0-4118 GCA_964567335.1 uncultured Nannocystis sp.
GGTGGACCTCCGTCGAGAGCGACCAGCTCAGCTCGTGCTTGGCCCGCTGCGCCGCGTCGAAGAGCTTGACCATGGCGACCCGGTCGAGGCGCAGGTCGACCCCGTGCGCGCGCAGGAAGCCCTCCGCGAGGTGATCGACCAGCGCCGCGTCGAAGTCCGCCCCCCCGAGCAGGGTGTCGCCCGCGGTCGCCAGCACCTCGAAGATCCCCGCGCTCAGCTCGAGCAGCGACACGTCGAAGGTCCCGCCGCCGAGGTCGTAGACCGCGACCGTCCGCGGCGCCCGCTCCTTGCGGTCGCGCAGCCCGTAGGCGAGCGCCGCCGCCGTCGGCTCGTTGATGATCCGCTCGACCCGCAGCCCCGCGATCGCCCCCGCGTCGCGCGTCGCCTGGCGCTGGGCGTCGTCGAAGTACGCCGGCACCGTGATCACCGCCCGCGTCACCGGCGTCCCGAGCGTCGCCTCGGCCGCGTCGCGCAGCGACGCCAGCACCTGCGCCGCGACCTCCGCGGGGGACACCGCGCGGCCCTCGACGCGGAGCCACGCGTCACCGGCCTCGCCCGCGAGGACCTCATAACCGAGGCGCGGCAGCAGGCCGACGATCGACGCGAAGGTGCGGCCGATCAGCCGCTTCGACGAGTGGATCGTCCGCGCCGGGTTGGTCGCCGCCTGGCGCAGCGCGAGCGAGCCGACGAGCACCTCCTCGCCCGCGTACGCGACCACGGAGGGCGTCGTCCGGGATCCCTCGGCGTTGACGATCACGCGCAGCTCGCCGCCCGTCATGACGGCCGCGCAAGAATTCGTGGTGCCCAGATCGATCCCGAGGATCGGGCTCGGACGCGGTCCGGCCATCGCGCGGCCCGTCGCCTACGAGGCCCCGCCGCCCGAGCCTGGCCCAGCGATCACCACGCGGGCCGGGCGCAGAAGGCGGTCGCCCTGGCGGTACCCCTTCTCCCACTCGCGGATCACGACCCCCGGCGCGTGGTCGGGCGAGTCGACCTGCTGCAGCGCCTCGTGGATCGCGGGGTCGAAGGGTTGTCCGACGCTCGGCACCGGCTCGACGCCGAAGCGCGCGAGCGCGGTCATGAACTCGTGGACCACCATCTCGATCCCCTTGAGGAGCTTCTCGTCCCCGCGCGCCAGCTCCTGCGCCCGGAGCAGGTTGTCGACCGTCGGCAGGAAGGCCGAGAGCAGGTTCTGCTGCCCGCGGAAGACCGCGTCGTCGATCTCGCGCCGCGTCCGCTTCTTGTAGTTGTCGAGCTCGGCGAGCGAGCGCAGCCACTTGTCCTTGAGCTCCGCGCGCTCGGCCTCGAGCTCCGCGATCTTCTCCTCCGCGGCGATCACCATCTCCGCGTGAGACCCGGCGGTCTGCTCACCCTCGGGGCCCACCTTCTCGTCGGATCGTTCCTGGCTCATGCGGCATCCGCTTTAAGGCCACGCCGCGCGCGGCACAACCTCTCGCAGCACGTGAGAAGTCACTCGCTCGACCGCGACGCCAGCGCGCCGGCCGCGTATTCGACCAGCGGGATCGCGGCCTCGTAGTCCATCCGCGCCGGCCCGAGCAGCGCCACGACCGCCGTGCGCCCCTCCTCGGGCGGGTGGATCCGGCACCCGACCACGCTCAGCCCCGCCAACATCTGCGGCTGCCCGGCGGGCGAGGCCTCGAAGTCTCCCCCCACGTGGACCGCCGCGCGCGGCTGCTCGCGCGCCTGCTCGGGCAGGAGCTGACAGAGGAGCTGCGCCAGCCCGTAGTAGTCGTCCAGCAGCCCCAGGACCTGCGCGAGCGCGTCCGGCTGCCCGGTGAGCAGGCGTTGCCCGGCGATCTGCACCCACAGGGGATCGAGCGCCGCCGCCGCGCACAGCCACAGGCCCAGGCGGAGGCTCTCCGCCAGCAGCCGGTCCAGGCGCGCCTCCTGCTCCGCGGACAGGCGCCCCAGCTCCGCGCGGGCCTCGCGGAGCGTCTTGCCGACGCAGAGCCCGCGCAGGCGCTCCTGCAGCCGAATGAGCCCGGCGCCCTCGGAGAAGCGGACGTCGACCTCGACCGGGTGGATCTGCGTCGGCGCCTCCGCCAGGGTCAGCGCCACCATCGCCCGGCACCCGTGCACGGGCACCAGGTCGACCTGCCGGATCGCCGCCCCGCGGTCCTCGCCGACGAAGCTCACCGCGACGCAGCTCGCCAGCTCGCTCAGCACCTGCACCGCCGCGCGCAGGCCCTCGGGCCCCCGGACGCGGGCAGGCAGCGACACGTCCAGCGCGCGGCGGACCTCCGGCCGCGGCGGCCGGAGCTTCCCGAGCGAGATCACATAGAGGCGCAGCGCCGCCGCCGTGGGCAAGCGACCCGCCGAGTGGTGCGCCTGCGTCACGTAGCCGGCCTCCTCGAGCGCCACGAGCTCGTTCCGGATCGTCGCCGGCGAGCACTCGAGCCCGGGCACCTGCGCCAACGCGGCAGAGGCCGCGGCGCGCCCCGTCACGATGTACTCGCGACACACCGCGAACAAGATCCGCTGGCGTCTGGAGCTCAGCTCACCCACGGAGCTCCCGTGTTAGCGCGTCCCGGTCGCGCGCGCCAGCCCGCCGCGAACGCGCCCGCGCAGGTGCGCCTCCGCGCTGCCCCGGGTAGATCTCCTGGTCTTCAGGGCGGACGCCCGCTACCCTGGGAGCGGATCTTTGCGGAGGTAGGTGGGCGATGCGGAGGACGACGATCATCTTGCTGGCACTCGGGGCTTGCGGGGACAACGGCGACACCAGCGCGACGGGGACGCAGGGAACCTCGAGCACGACAACCACCTCCGCGAGCGGGACCGGCACCAGCGGGAGCAGCACCACCGCCACGCCGACGACCGGATCCGGCGGCCAGAGCGCCACCGACTCGCAGACGGGCACGTCGACCGCGACCGGGACCAGCGCGGCCACTGACACCACGGGCATGTCGACCACGACCGGCGTGAGCGCCTCGACCACCGCCTCGACGAGCGCCGGTCCGGGTAGCACGACCGCGCTCCCCCCCGACATGGGGGACCCCGGCTGTCCGCCCGACCTGACGCCCGTGACCTTCGACTACATCTGGATCGCCAACTCCTCGCAGGGCACGGTGTCGAAGATCAACACCATGACCGGCGTCGAGGAGGCCCGCTACAACACCGGACCGACCAACGGCAACCCCTCGCGGACCTCGGTCAACCAGTACGGCGACGTCGCGGTATCGAACCGCGACCCCGGGAGCATCACCAAGATCTCGGCCGTCCTCGCCCGCTGCGTCGACAACAACAACAACGGGATGATCGACACCTCGACCGGGCCCAACGACATCCGCCCCTGGGGCCAGGACGAGTGCGTGCTGTGGAACCGGCCCGCGCCCTCGGCGGGCTACAGCTACGGCCCGCGCCCGACCGCGTGGGAGGGCGTCAAGCAGGACGAGATGACCTGCATCACCCCGGTCCCGCGCCTGTGGAGCGGCTGGATGGACGGCCAGGGCGTCGCCCACTTCTGGCGCCTCCACGGCGACACCGGTGCGATCCTCGACGAGACCACCAAGGCCGGCTGGTCCGGCAGCGGCTTCGGCCCCTACGGCGGCGCCGTCAACTCCGAGGGCGACCTCTACGCCAACGGCCTCGACACGACCCTCGTCCACGTCGACTCCGAGACGCTCGTGATCACCGACATCCCCTTCCCGCCCGACCTGCAGGCCTACGGGATCGCGGTCGACAAGAACGACAACGTCTGGATCGGCTCCTACGGCCCCAACTCGATGCTGCACTACAACGCGATCGAGAAGAAGTGGTACCCGCTCGGCAACGGCGGCGGCTGGGTCCTCGGCCTGCAGACCGACAAGCTCGGCCGCGTCTGGGGCGCCGGCACCGGCCCCTGCCGCCTGGTCCACGCCGACATCAACAACGTCGGCTACATCAACGCCGCCGTGCCCCTCCCCGGCTGCAGCCAGCCCTGGGGCGCCAGCGTCGACAACGAGGGCTACGTGTGGATCGTCGACAAGGCGAACCAGGCCTTCAAGATCGACCCCGACACCTACCAGGTCGAGCTCGTCGTCACCGGCCTCATCAACCCCTACACGTACTCGGACATGACCGGCGGTGATCCAAAATCACCTGTGATACCGATGGGTTAG
>CAZMML010000459.1:0-4113 GCA_964567335.1 uncultured Nannocystis sp.
TCCGCGCGCGTCGGGCCGCGGCCGAGGACACGCTGGTGGGCCTTCGTCGCCGCTGGGAGGAGGAGCGAGGGGCGCTGGGTGAGGTGGAGCGGGCGCGCGCGGTGTTGCGGGCCGGGGAGGGGGAGCGCGAGGGGGCGCTGGCCGACAAGCGGCGCGCCGAGGAGCGCTTCGCGGCGCTCGGGAGCGAGGGGCGGCTCATCCACGCGGAGGTCGACACCGACGTGATCGCGCGGGTGGTGGAGACGTGGACGGGCATCCCGGCCGGGAAGATGCGGAGCGACACGCTCGGGGCCCTGCTCTCGCTGCAGGATCGCCTCAGCGAGCGCGTGCGCGGGCAGTCGAGCGCGGTGCGGGTGGTCGCGGAGACGCTGCGGATCGCGGCGGCGGGGATCCAGAACCCGAGCACGCCGCTCGGCGTGCTCCTCTTCGTGGGCCCGAGCGGGGTCGGCAAGACGGAGACGGCGACCGCGCTGGCGGACCTGCTCTACGGCGGGGAGCGCTTCATGACGACGATCGCGATGTCGGAGTTCCAGGAGAAGCACACGGTGTCGCGGCTGATCGGCTCTCCGCCGGGCTACGTGGGCTTCGGCGAGGGCGGCGTGCTCACCGAGGCTGTCCGGCAGCGGCCCTACTCGGTGGTCCTGCTTGACGAGTGTGAGAAGGCGGCCCTCGACGTGATGAACCTGTTCTACCAGGTGTTCGACAAGGGGACGCTCTCGGACGGCGAGGGCCGGCTGGTCGACTTCAAGAACACGGTGGTGATCTTGACGAGCAACCTGGCGTCCGACCTGGTGATGCAGCGCGCGCAGGAGCCGGACTGCACGGCGGAGTCGATCGCGTCGCTGATCCGGCCGGTGCTGAGCCGGCACTTCAAGCCGGCGCTGCTGGCCCGCATGACGATCGTCCCCTTCTTGCCGCTCCCGAGCGAGGTCCTCCGCGAGATCACGGAGCTCAAGCTCGCGGGTTTGCGCCGGCGGCTCTACAGCAGCCACAAGATCGAGGCCGTGTTCGCGCCCGAGATGGTCGACGAGCTCACGCTCCGCTGCACCGAAGCCGAGACGGGGGCGCGGAACGTCGAGGCGATCCTCCGCAGCTCGCTGATGCCGGTGCTCAGTCAACGCCTGCTCGAGGGCTTCGCCGCGGGGCAGGAGTTCCGGCGCGCGCTCATCAAGGGTGGAGCGGCCGGCTGGGAGATCGAGTTGAGCTAGAGCCGCCTTCGATCCGGCCCGAGTGGCCGAATCGACGCGCAGCGCGTCGCGGTCTCCGCCTTGCCGGCGCCGCTCGGGCTTGCGACGAGCGGTACGCCGAGGGGCAATGGGGTGCTGTCAGGAGGGCGCTCGGTGCGCCGCGGTTGGGAGGGACACGCCGATCTACGTCTCGCACGACGTCGGCCGTGTCAGGAGGCGGCGCTCAGTGCGCCGCGGTTGGGAGGGGAGGGGTGTGTCGAGCGATGCGCGGACTTCTGACGCGCGGCGCTGACGGCTCCGCTCGCGCCGATCACTCCTCCGCGGGCGTCAGACCGAGGTAGGCCTGACACATGAGCGTGAGCTCCCGGGCGAGCGTGCCGTCCTTGAGCACCTCCGGGCGCTCGAAGATCGCCGTGTGCACCGCCGCCTCGACCGCGCTGCCGAGCACCATCGCCGCCAGCGCCGGCTCGCGCGACGCGGGGAGCTCCGCGCGGCGCTCCCCGAGCATGTCACGCACGAGGGTGCGTCCCTCGGCGGCGATCGCCCGGATCTTCGGGTGCTGTCCGAGCCCGGGGACGTAGGTCAGCATCCAGCGGTACAGCTCGGGGCTGCGCGCGTGCCTCGCGACCAGCTCGCGCACCGCGTACGCGAGCGCCTCCGCGAGCGGTCGCCCCCGCGTCGTAGCGAGCGCGGCCCGCATCGCGTCGAGGTCCGCCCGGGCCTCGCGCTCGATCAACGCCGCCAGCAGCGACTCCTTGCCGGGGAAGTACTGGTAGAGCGAGCCGATGCTCACGCCGGCGAGCTCGGCGATCCGGTTCGTGGTCGCGCGCTCGAGGCCGACCTGACCGACAATGCGAGCCGTCGCCTCGAGGATCGCCTCGATCGTGAAGCGAGAGCGCTGTTGTTTCGCGGACTTACGGGGCTCGTGGGTCATGGGAGATGCGAGTACCGCCGGACGGGGAAGCGGAGGATAACCAGGCGGCGAGCAGGAGACGAGACGATGACACGAAGAGTACTCGTGGTTGGCGGGGGGATCGGCGGACTGGTGCTGGCGCACGCCCTGGGGCGGCGGGGGATCGAGGTCGGGGTGGTCGAACGCGCGCCGCAGCTGCGGGCGATCGGCGCCGGCATCACCCTGGGAGCGAACGCGATGCGTTCGCTCGAGACCCTCGGGCTCGGCGCTCAGGTCGCGGCGAGCGGGCACCCGATCGGGGTCGCCGCCATCACGGACGCACGCGGCCGGACCCTCTCCGAGGCCGACATCGGGGCCGTGACCGCCAGGTACGGCTCCGCCTACGCGTTCGACCGAGGGGCGCTCCACACCGCCCTGGAGGCGGGGCTCGAGGCCTTGCCGGTGGAGATCCGCTGCGGGACCACCGTGACCACGATCGCCGAGGAAGACGGTCGCGTGCGGATCCTCGACAGTCACGGCGCCGAGCACCGCTACGACGCGCTGATCGGCGCCGACGGCCTCCGCTCGGTCGTTCGCACCCTCGTCTTCGGCGAACGTGCGCCGGTCTATGCCGGCTACACGTGCTGGCGCTGGGTCGGGATGATCGCGGGACACCCGGTCAAGACCGTCGAGATGTGGGGCCGCGGTCAGCGCGTCGGTCTCGTCCCCCTCCGGGACTCCCGGGTCTACGCCTTCTTCGTCGCCAACGCTCCGCCGGGGACCCCCGCCGATCCGTCGCAGGCGACCTGTGCGGCCCTGCGCGCGCGCTTCGCCGACTTCGGCGGCGACGTCCCGCGCGTGCTCGCGGCCCTCGGGTCTGACGCCGCGCTCCTGCACCACGACATCGAGGAGGTCGTGCAGACGCCGTGGTGTCGCGGCGCGGTCGGCCTCCTCGGCGACGCGGCGCACGCGATGACCCCGAACTTCGGGCAGGGCGCCGCCATGGCGATCGAGGACGCGGTGGTGCTCGCGCGCGAGCTCACCGCCCATGACGACGCCGCGGCGGCCCTGCGCGCCTACGAGGCTCGCCGTCGGCCGCGTGTGCTCGAGCTGCAGCGCGGGGCGCGGCGCTTCGGGGCCGTCGCGCAGTGGTCCTCGCCGATCGCGACCTGGGCGCGCGACCTCGCGATCCGCGCGGTGCCTGACACGAGCATGCGACGGGCGCTGGAGTCGATCGTCTCGTATGTGCCCTGATCGATGCGTCAGCCCCCGGAGAACCTCAGAGCAGCCACTGCGCGGAGCCGGAGACGGAGTGCGGCGGGCCGCCGAAGAGGTCGGCGGGGCTGTTGCCGGGCGGCGGGAGGCGCTGGAGGAGGGTCTTGGGGAGGCCGTCGTTGAGCGTCGCGTAGGCTTCGAAGGCGGGGAATTCGTCGACCGAGCCCGCGAAGGTCAGGGAGGCCGCGTGGGCGGTGAGGAAGCAGGTGACCTGCCCCTCGTAGTCGATGTTGGGCGAGCCCGAGAAGAGGGGGTTGTTGGCGGCGGCCCTGAGCCTGGTGGTGAAGGTGTGGAGCCGCGGGGGGAGGTCGGGGAGCACCCAGCGCAGGAGGTCTGGGGGCCGGCCGTAGTGGGCCCGCGGGGCCGAGAAGGCCATGTCCACCGTCGAGCCGTAGGCGCTGCCCTCGAGGTCGCCGTCCTCGCAGTCGTATTCCCTGGTCTGATCGCACCGGTGCGTGGTCCTGGAGGTGAAGCGGCCGCCGCGGAAGGTGATGACGAGCTCGGAGTGCATGCGCGAGCTCGCCTTCGGATCGTCGCTGAAGCCGCGGTTGTCGGTCGAGAAGCAGTCGTTGAACCAGCTCGGACCCGGGAGCATGGTTTGGTCGGGGTGGTTCGGGCGCGCCCTGGAGCGGAGGGATCCGTCCTTGTGGAAGATGTCCCTGGGGATGAAGGCGTTGAGCCAGAAGCGGATCGTCATGGTCAGCGCAGCTCGGCGAGGAGGATCGAGGCGGCGGGGGCGTCGAGGCGGGTGAGGCGGTG
>CAZMML010000460.1:0-4110 GCA_964567335.1 uncultured Nannocystis sp.
CACGCGTCCGCCGCGAAGGGGGCGCCGGTGGCGAGGAGCCCGCGCTCGGCCGCGGCGCGCGCCTCCTCGTCCCACACGCCCGCGAGCGCCGCGTCCGGGTCGCACGTGTCCGCGCCGGCGCCGGCCAGCGCGTAGCCGGCGGCGCTCGCCGCGAGCACCAGGGAGGCCGCGACGCCCCAGGTCGCCCGCCGGCGGGCGCGCCGCGCCGCCTCGTCGAGCGCCGCGAGCAGCGTCGGCATGTCGGGGAAGCGCGCCGTCGGATCGGCCGCGAGGCCCCGCCGGAGCACCGCCGTGACCGCGCCGGGCGGGCCCCCGCGCGGCGCCCGGGGCGGCCCGGCGAAGACCTGCGTGGTGAGATCGGCGATGCTCCGGGCCGAGAAGGGGCGCCGGGCGAAGAGCCCCTCCCAGAGCACCACGCAGAACGCGAACTGGTCCGAGCGGGCGTCCGCCGGGCCGCGCAGGAGCTGCTCCGGCGACATGTACGCCGGCGTCCCGAGCAACGAGCCGGCCTCCGTCAGCGGCCCCGTCGACCCCGAGATGTCGAGCACGGCGTGGGCGTGCGCCGACTCGCCGACGGGCGGCGCGACGCCCTCGCCCTCGCGCGCGAGCCCGAAGTCGATCACCCGGACCCGCCCGTCGCTGGCGACGATCACGTTGTCGGGCTTGAAGTCGCGGTGGACCAGCCCCGCCGCGTGCGCGGCCGCCAGCCCGTTGCCCGCCTGCATGTGGCACGCGAGCACCTCGCGCCAGCCCCGCGCGCGCTCCGCCCACCACGCCCGCAGCGTGACCCCGGAGAGGTACTCCATCGCCAGGAACACGCGGTCGTCGACGCTGCCGACCTCGTAGATGTGGACCACGTTCGGGTGCGACAGCTTCGCCAGCGCCTGCGCCTCGCGCAGCATCCGCGAGCGCCCGAGCGAGCCCTCGCCGCTGCGCGCGTGCAGCAGCTTGAGCGCCACCCTGCGCCCGAGCTCGTCGTCGTAGGCGAGGTAGATGAGCCCCATCCCGCCGGCGCCGATCCGCCGCGTGACCGTGTAGCGGCCGAGGCGGAAGGGCTGCTCGGCCGCGAGGTCCCGCGGCGGCCCGCTCTCCTCGTGCCGCGTCGCCTCGTCCTCGCCCCCTGCCGCCGACTCCTTCACCCGCCTCGCAGTCTATCGCGCGGGGCCCGCGACGTCATGCCGCGCGGCCGCGCTCCGGCGCCGCGAGATCGGTCTGATGGTGCATGTTTGAAAGGCCATCCGACTCGCGCGCCCGCGCGAGCCCCCCGGAACGCGCGATCGGCGCGATGACAATTTGGCAAGAGGTCAGGGACTGAGTGACAATCGCGCGCGGGTGCGCCTGCCCAGGGCGTGCTAAACCCTCAAGATCTCTCGTCCTTCCCGCCCTCACGCCGCTTGCATGTCACCCGGAGCCCCATGACGCCCCGAACCCCGACCGTCCTCATCGTCGACGACGAGCCTGGCATCGTCGACGCGCTGCAGAAGGTGCTGGCCAAGGAGAACATGGCCGTTCGGACAGCGTCGAGCGGCCAACAGGCGCTCGAGGTGCTGCGGCAGGTCCCCGTGCAGGTGATGATCACCGACCTCCGGATGCCGGGCATGGGCGGCGAGGACCTGCTCAAGGCCGCGAAGGCGATCACGCCGGAGGTCGAGGTGATCGTGATGACCGCCTACGGCACCGTCGAGAACGCGGTCGGGGCGATGAAGCTCGGCGCCTACGACTTCATTTCGAAGCCGCTCAAGCGCGCCGCGATCATCGCCGCCGTGACCAAGGCGCTCGACAAGCACGCGCTGGTCGCCGAGAACCGCGAGCTCAAGGCGCAGCTCGCCGCCGCGACCAGCCGCCCGATCGTCGGCAACAGCCAGGTCTTGCGGGCCGCGCTGGACATGGCGCGCCAGGCCGCCGGGTCGTCCGCGACCGTGCTCCTGCTCGGCGAGAGCGGCACCGGCAAGGAGCTCTTCGCCCGCTACATCCACCAGCACAGCCCGCGCGCGGCGCGAGCGCTGGTGCCGACCAACTGCGCGGCGATCCCGGAGTCGCTCCTCGAGTCCGAGCTCTTCGGCCACGAGAAGGGCGCCTTCACCGGCGCGGTGCGCGCGCGCGAGGGCCACTTCGCCGAGGCGCACACCGGCACCCTCTTCCTCGACGAGATCGGCGAGATCCCGCTGCACATCCAGGTCAAGCTCCTGCGCGCGCTCCAGGAGGGGGAGATCGAGCCGGTCGGCGGCCGCCTCGCCAAGGTCGACGTGCGCCTGGTCTGCGCGACCAACCGCGACCTCAGCGAGGAGGTCAAGGCGGGCCGCTTCCGCGAGGATCTCTTCTACCGGATCAACGTGATCCCGATCCGCGTCCCGCCGCTCCGCGACCGCCTCGAGGACGTGCCGCTCCTCGCCGACCACTTCCTGAGGATCTTCGCCGGCAAGCACGGCAAGGCGGTCCACGGCTTCAGCGAGGCCGCCCTGCACCGGATGGGCAATTACGGCTGGCCCGGCAACGTCCGCGAGATGGAGAACGCGGTCGAGCGCGCGGTCGTCCTCTGCCGCGGCGGCCAGATCGACGAGCCCGACCTCCCGCCCGAGCTGCGCGACCCCCAGGCCGGCCATGGGCGTCAGATCACATTCTCGGTCGGCACCCCGCTCGAGGAGGTCGAGCGCAGGATGATCACAGAGACGCTAAAGTTCACCCGCGGCGACAAGCGGCTCGCTGCCGACCTGCTCGGCATCGCCACCCGCACGATCTACCGCAAGCTCGAGTCCGGCGCGCAACACCCCGAGCCCGCGCCGCGGCCGGACGCCGAGAGCGACGAGGTCATCCACTGAACAGATCGTCCGGAGAGCGATGGAAGCCCTTTTCAAGCAGTACTTCTGGGTCGTGAAGGCGCTCGGCGTCAGCGCCGCCGCGGCCCTCTTCGCCTCCGCGCTGACCACCTGGTACGGCTCCTCGTACATCTACGGCGAGGGGGAGGCGGCGGAGGTCGCGGCCGCGGACAGCGAGGGCGGCGACGACGAGGACGAAGAGGACGTGAAGCCGCTGGCGACCGCGCTCGGCGGCTCCGGTCCGAAGGGGCCGAGCATCGCCGATCGCAACAAGGTGATGCAGTCGATCCTCGCGCTCAACCTCTTCTGTCCGAGCTGCACCAAGGCGGAGGCGTCGCCGCAGGAGGCGGCGTCCCCGGCGCTCGCCGACCTCGGCCCCGGCGAGCTCCCGCAGGTCACCGGCAAGCAGCCCGGCGAGGGCCCCTGCACCCTGCCGCTGCGGCTGATCGCCACCATGGAGTCGAGCGACGTCCGCTACTCGTGGGCGACGATCCGCGACGAGGAGGACGGCAGCGTCGGCCCCTTCTGGCCCGGCGACCGCGTGCGTCCGGGCGTCTACCTGGCGAGCGTCGAGCGCAGCCTCGTGCACGTCAAGAACGGCTCGACCCTCGAGTACATCGAGCTCGGCGTCGAGCCGCCGAAGCCCTCCGCCAAGCCGGTGGTCGAGAAGAAGAAGAAGGAAGAGGAGCCGAAGGCCAACTCGGCCGCGATCCCGGGCGCCGAGGACGCGATCAAGTGCGAGACCGAGAACTCCTGCACCGTCAGCCGCGAGTTCATCGACCAGCTCTTCGCCAACCCGGCCGCGCTGGCCAAGCAGGCGCGGGTGATGCCCTCGGTCAAGGACGGCGAGTCCAAGGGCTTCAAGTTCTACGGCATCCGCCCTGGCAGCCTGCCCAAGCTGCTCGGCATGCGCAACGGCGACCTCCTCACCTCCGTCAACGGCACCGAGCTCAAGTCCGTCGACCAGGTCATGGGCCTTCTGACCAAGCTCCGGCGGGCGAGCAACCTCTCCGTCACGATCGAGCGCAAGGGCGAGACGATCACCAAGGACATCACGATCCAATGACCGCGCGCAGCATCACCTCCCGCACCCTCGCCCTAGGCCTCGCCACCGCCCTCGCGCTCCCTGTCCCGGCGCGCGCCCAGGACCCCACCGCGCCGCCGACCCGCGGCGGCGAGCTCGTCGGCGACGAGAACAGCGGCGGCAGCAGCGGCCTCCCCTTCAACACCGGCAAGAAGGCCCCGCGCGGCACCCGCGTCACCGTCACCCTCCCCAAGGAGACCGAGCTCGAGG
>CAZMML010000461.1:0-4105 GCA_964567335.1 uncultured Nannocystis sp.
CGCTTGTCGCCGAGACATACATCGAGCGGTCGAGTAAGACCGATCGGTATGTCGTAGTGTCGGCACTAGTTGAGGTCGGTGCGGCGGGCCGAGGGGGCGCGGGGTGCTCCGGTGCGGCTGTCCACGGGGACAGCGAGGACCGCGACCCGCGTCAGCTCGACCTGTCGCTCCGCGCCGGGACGGACGAAGCCCGACATGCCGACGCCGATGTCGTCGAAGAAGCAGAAGTCGCCGCGGCAGCCGCCGTACACGCAGGTGCCGCGCCAGAAGCGTTCGGCCTCGAGGTGGAGCGCGACCACGACCTGGAGCTGACCGGCGGGGACATCGAAGAGGGAGCGCGCGATCTCGCGGAGCACCCGCGGGAGTTGAGGGTGCTCGTCAAGCCTGGCCCTCCTCGTGAGCGCGGGGTCCGCCGCGACCTCCTGCGTGAAGATCTCCCACGGGAGCGAGATGTCGGCGGCGCTGGTCAGCGCGTGGCGGAGCTTGGCGAGGGGGGTGTTCGACATCGCGCTGATGGTGCCACATCGCGCGGACTCGCGCACGTCGGATCACCCCGCCGAGCGGGCGCGGGTCAGGAGGGCGAAGCCGACGAGCTTGTAGAGCAGGCGCGCGCCGACGTTGCCGTCCCACTCGTCACCATCGGGGCCGGGCGCGACCTCGTTGAGGTCGAAGCCGACGATCCGCCGGCCGCTGTGCACGAGGCGCGCGAGCAGGGCGACGGCCTGCTGAAAGGACAGGCCCCCGGGGACAGGTGTTCCGGTGTGCGGACAGAGCGAGGGGTCGAGGCCGTCGATGTCGAAGCTGACGTAGACGTCGCGGGGCAGCTCGGCGACGAGCGCGTCGATGATCCGGTGGAAGGGCTCGCCGTCGAAGAGCCGGGCGTGGAGCTCGGCGTCGGTGAGCTGGACGATCCGGCCGCGGGAGTCGCGGGCGTAGGCGAGCTCATCCTCGGAGAAGTCGCGGAGGCCGATCTGGACGATCTTCGCGACGGCGGGGAGGCGCTCGGAGACGTTGAACATGATCGAGGCGTGCGAGTCCTCGAAGCCCTCGTAGGCGCGTCGGAGGTCGGCGTGGGCGTCGACGTGGAGGATCCCGCAGCCCGGGTAGCGGGCGGCGTGCGCCGCGATCGCGCCGTAGACGGAGGAGTGGTCGCCGCCGACGGCGCCGACGAGCTTGCCGCGATCCAAGTGCTCGCGTACGAGGGCCTCGACGCAGGCGTTGAGCCGGGCGGAGAGTTGGTTGACCACGCCCTGCGCGGCGCGTGAGGCGTCGTCGGTCGCGCCGCCAGCCTCGATCACCGGCCTGGCAGCGGCGCAGGCGGCGGCGTTCCACGCGACGATGTCCGGGTGCTCGGGGAGGAGGGCGATCCCCGCCTCGTAGGGGCGTCCGGTCTGCCCGTCGAAGATGTCGAGCTGTCGGCTGGCGTGGAGGATCGCGGCGGGGCCGCTGGCGGTCCCTCGTCGATACGAGGTGGTCGGCTCCCAGGGGACCGGGACGAGGACGACGCCGGCCTGCTCGGGGGTGTGGGGGAGGCCGTAGATCCCGTCGCCGATGGCGGGACCGCCTGGATCGAACTCCGCGGAGAGGCTCACGCGCGCGAGGGTGGCCGCGCGCGGCGGAGTGGTCAAGGCCCGGCGCGCCAGCGAGGCGACCTCACGCGCGCGCGGCGGAGGATCTTGTTATAAGTCCGCGCGATGGCCGACGACACGAAGAGCTCAGACCCGCGGGCGGCGCTGGGGTTCCGCGAGCGCCTCGCCGACAGCTACGCCGGGCCGTCCCAGCTCGCGGGCGGGGAGAAGGCGCAGGCGGCGGCCGAGGCGAAGGCGAAGGCGGCGCGGGTGAAGCTCCGCGAGGGCGGCCGGCGGACGGCGCACGAGCGGATCGAGCTGCTCCTGGACCCCGGGAGCTTCGTCGAGCTCGACCGCTTCGTCACGCACCAGTGCCCGGACTTCGACATGCCGGACAAGCGGGTGTACGGCGACGGGGTGGTGACCGGTCACGGGACGGTGGAGGGTCGGCCGGTCTTCGTGTTCGCGCAGCAGGCGCCGGTCTTCGGGGGGAGCCTCGGCTGGGCGCACGCGATGAAGATCTGCAAGGTGATGGACATGGCGACGACGGTCGGCGCGCCGGTCGTCGGCCTCAATGACAGCGGCGGCGCGCGGATCCAGGAGGGGGTGGCGAGCCTGGCCGGCTACGCCGAGATCTTCAAGCGCAACGTGCTGGCCTCCGGGGTAGTGCCGCAGCTCTCGTTGATCCTGGGGCCCTGCGCGGGCGGGGCGGTGTACTCGCCGGCGCTGACCGACCTTGTGCTGATGGTCGAGCAGAGCTCGTACATGTTCATCACCGGCCCCGACGTGATCAAGACCGTGACCCACGAGGAGGTCACGAAGGAGGCGCTCGGAGGAGCGGCGACCCACAACGAGCGCAGCGGCGTGGCGCACTTCGCCTGCGCGGGCGAGGCGGCGGCGATCGCCCTGACGCGCGAGCTCCTCGGCTACCTGCCCTCGAACAACATGGAGGACCCGCCGCGCAGGCCGAGTGTCGACGACCCGGCGCGGGCCTGCCCCGAGCTCGCGGGCTTCGTCCCGGTCGACTCGAGCAAGCCCTACGACATCCGCACGATCATCCGCGCGGTCGCCGACGAGGGCGCGTTCCTGGAGGTTCAGGAGCACTGGGCGCGCAACATCGTGGTCGGGTTCTGCCGGATCGACGGACGCAGCGTCGGCGTGGTCGCGAACCAGCCGCTCGTGCTCGCGGGCTGCCTCGACATCAACGCGTCGATCAAGGCGGCCCGCTTCGTGCGCATGTGCGACGCGTTCAACGTTCCGCTGTGGACGCTCGTCGACGTGCCCGGCTTCCTGCCCGGCACCGATCAGGAGTTCGGCGGGATCATCCGCCACGGGGCGAAGCTGCTCTACGCCTTCACGGAGGCGACGGTCCCGAAGGTCACGCTGGTGACCCGCAAGGCCTACGGGGGCGCGTACGACGTGATGGCGAGCAAGCACATCCGCGCCGACGTCAACCTGGCTTACCCGACCGCGGAGGTCGCGGTGATGGGCGCGGAGGGGGCCGTGAACATCATTTACCGGCGCGAGCTCGAGGCGGCGGCGGACCCGGCGGCGCTGCGGCAGCAGCTCCTCGGCAACTACCGCGACCTCTTCGCGAACCCCTACAAGGCGGCGGAGCTCGGCTTCATCGACCAGGTGATCCTGCCGGAGGACACGCGCAAGCACGTCGCGCGGGCCTTCGGGCTGCTCCGCAACAAGCGCCAGGAGACGCCGCGGCGCAAGCACGGGAACATTCCGCTGTGAGGGCGCCGCTCCGCCGCGTCCGGTGTCGCCTGGTCGAGCTTCGGGCGGGCGAGGTCGTGGTGCGCACCGACGCGGGGGAAGAGGTCGCGCTGGGCACGAGCGGGGTCGGAGATGACGTGGCGGCGCTCGCGGGGGCGGAGCTCGAGGCGCTCGTGGTGGAGCCGAGCGCGCGGCTGGTGTGGCTGCGCCGCGCGGGCGCGCCGCCGGAGTTGCCCTCGCCCGAGCGGCGCTCGCAGGCGATCCGCGAGCGCTGGGCGCGGACGCTCGAGATCTTGTCGCAATGATCGTCTCCCCTGAGCGCCTCGACCAGCTGATGGCCGACCTCCGGCCTGATGCAGGCGCGCTCGCGCGTCGACCGAAGCCAGGTTGTACCGAGAGCGCGCTGGGGAACGCGGCGATGGCGGCGTCGTACGCGCTCGGCAGCGACGCGGCGGACCCGCTGGTCGTCGCGGCCTACCTGCTGCGCTCGCTCGCCCGGAATCATTGCTACGAGGACGGCAACAAGCGGATCGCGTGGATGGCGACCCTCGAGTACCTGTGGGTGACGGCCGGCTGCGGGATCTCAGCGGAGCAGGAGGAGGCGGCGGCGATCGTGGTGCGGGTGGCGGAGGGGGCGATGGGCGTGCCGGAGCTCGTCGCCTGGCTGGCCGGTCACGTGTGCGCGGCCTGACCTCGCGGCGCCGGCCGAACCATGTCATGATGATCGCATGAGTCCTCGCCTGGCCCTCGCTCTCGCGTGCGCGTGCGCGTGCGCGTGCGCGCCTGCAGGTCCGAGCTCGCGGTCCCTGCACTAC
>CAZMML010000462.1:0-4092 GCA_964567335.1 uncultured Nannocystis sp.
GGGGACGCCGGAGGCGGTCGCGTCCGCGCGGGTCTACCTCGGGATCCTGGTCGGCACCTCGGTCGGCCTCCTCCTGCCGGCGATCATCGCCACCTACTTCTTCACCGGGAACCTGGCCTTCCAGCCAGGTGGCGTGTTCACCGAGGCGCTGGCCTCGGGGCGGATGAGCGGCCCGGTCCTCGGGGTCCTCTTCGTCCTCTACATGTACGGGATCGGCAAGGCCGCGCTGATGCCGATGCACCGCTGGCTGCCCGCGGCGATGGTCGCCCCGACCCCCGTCTCCGCGCTCCTCCACGCGGTCGCCGTCGTCAAGGCCGGCGTCTTCACCGTCGTCAAGGTCATCGTCTACGTCTTCGGCCCCGCCGTGCGGGTCCGCTACGGCGCCGGCGAGTGGCTGATCTACGTCGCCGGCTTCACGATCGTCGTCGCCTCCTGCATCGCCCTCGTCCAGGACAACCTCAAGCGCCGGCTCGCCTACTCGACCGTCAGCCAGCTCAGCTACGTCGTGATCGCCGCCGCCCTGCTCTCGCCGCTCTCGATCACCGCGGCCGCGCTGCACATCGCCGCCCACGCCTTCGGCAAGATCACCCTCTTCTTCGCCGCCGGCTCGATCTACACCGCCGCGCACAAGACCGAGGTCAGCCAGCTCGACGGCATCGGCCGCAAGATGCCCTTCACGATGGCGGCCTTCGCGATCGGCTCGCTCTCGATGATCGGCCTGCCGCCGACCGCCGGCTTCATCAGCAAGTGGTACCTCCTGCAGGCGACCTGGGAGACCGACGCACCCTTCGTCCTCGGCGTCGTCATCCTCTCGACCCTCCTCAACGCCGCCTACTTCCTCCCGATCGTCTACCGCGCCTTCTTCTGCGCCCCGCGCGCGCACGAGCCGCAGCCGCACCTCTCCTCGGCCGACGGCGTGTTCGGCGACGAGACCTCGCACCACGGCCACGCGCACGACCACGGCCACAGCCACGAGCACGGCGAGGCCCCCTGGCCGATCGTCCTCGCGCTCTGCTGCACCGCCGCCGCCACCATCGCCTTCTTCTTCTACAGCGACCTCGCCGTCGAACTCGCGTCCCAACTCCGGAGGGGCCTCCCGTGAGCCTCGAAGACCCGCAGACCATTCGCAAGCTCTGGACGGTCTCCCTGGTCGTCCTCGCGCTCCTCGTCGTCGCCGACGTGTGGGTCCGCCAAGACCCGCACCACCACGCCCACTTCGGCGTCGACGGCGGCTTCGGCTTCTACGCCTGGTACGGCTTCCTCGTCTGCGCGGCGATGGTGATCGTCTCCAAGTTCGTCGTCGGCCTGATCCTCAAGCGCAAGGACACCTACTACGATGACTGACGCGGTCGGCCTCCCTCCCCCGGGCGTCGTGCTGATCGCCGGCGGCCTCCTGCTCCCGCTGCTGCGCGGGGCGGCGCCGGCCTTCGCCCTGCTCCTGCCGCTGCTCACGCTCGGCGCGATCTGGGCGATCCCCCACGACCTCACCGTCTCGATGCCCTTCATGGGGGGCATGGAGCTGACGCCCCTCGCCTTCCAGACCCCCACTCGGGTCTTCGCCACGATCTTCGCGGTCATGGCCTTCGCGGGCGCCCTCTTCGCCCACCCGACCACCGGCCTGAACAGCGAGCGCGGCCGCCGCTGGCGCGTCGAGCTCCCGGCCGCCTTCGTCTACGCCGGCTCCGCGATCTGCGTCACCTTCGCGGGCGACATCCTCAGCCTCTTCGTCTTCTGGGAGCTGATGGCGATCGGCTCGACCACCGTCGTGTGGAGCGCCGGCACCGAGGCCTCCGGGCGCGCCGGCCTCCGCTACGCCCTCGTCCACTTCGTCGGCGGCGCGCTGATGATGGCCGGCATCCTCGCCAAGGTCTTCGCGCTGACCAAGGCCGGGGTCGCCGACCCGCTCGCCCTGCACCACTTCTTCTTCGGCGACGCCGGCTTCGAGGGCCTGCCCTTCTGGTCAGGCGACCCCGCCGCCTGGCTGATCCTGATCGGCGTCCTGATCAACGCCGCCGCCCCGCCGCTCGGCTCGTGGCTCCCCGACGCCTACCCCGAGGCCTCCGAGAGCGGCACCGTCTTCCTCTCCGCGTTCACCACCAAGACGGCCGTCTACGTGCTGATGCTGCTCTTCGCCGGCACGCAGCTGCTCGTCTACGTCGGCCTGGCGATGGCGCTCTACGGGATCATCTACGCGATCCTCGAGAACGACATGCGCCGGATCTTGGCCTACTCGATCGTCAACCAGGTCGGGTTCATGGTCTGCGGGATCGGGATCGGCGGCGCCATGGCGCTCAACGGCGCGGCCGCCCACGCCTTCGCCCACATCGTCTACAAGGCGCTGCTCCTGATGTCGGCCGGCTCGGTCCTCTACATGACCGGCAAGCGCAAGTGCACCGACCTCGGCGGGCTCTACCACACCATGCCGGTGACCATGTGGTGCGGCATCGTCGGCGCGCTGGCGATCTCGTCGTTCCCGTGGACCTCGGGCTTCATCTCCAAGTCGATGATCTCGCAGGCCGCCGCCGACGGGCACCTCTTCCTGCCGTGGATGGTCCTCACCGCCGCCTCGGCGGGCGTCTTCCTCCACGCCGGCATCAAGTTCCCCTGGTTCGTCTTCTTCCAGAAGGACTCCGGCCTCCGGCCGCAGGAGCCGCCGTGGAACATGCGCGCGGCGATGCTCTTCTTCGCCGCCATCTGCATCATCCTCGGCCTCCCCGGCGCCTACCTCCCCCTCTACAAGATCCTCCCCTTCCCCGCGCCCGAGGGCGAGATCCTCTACGTCCCCTACACGATCCCCCACGTCATCAACCAGCTTCAGCTCCTGCTCTTCTCCGGCCTCGCCTTCTTCGTCCTCTTGCCGGTCCTCAAGCGCACGCTGACGATCACCCTCGACGCGGACTGGACCTACCGCCGCTTCTTCCCGGGCGTATGGCGCCACCTCCTGCGCCCGATCGTCCGCGCGCTCGGCGAGTTCATCGACTTCCTCATCGGCCAGATGCCGCAGCTCGCCAAGGAGACGATCTACAGCCCGCCGCAGGAGCGCCGGCTCTTCCGCGAGTGGGGCCTCGGCGGCGCCATGGTCGTCATCACCGGGCTCCTCTTCGTGTTCCTCGTGCTCGGCTACGCCGCTCACTGAGCCCCGGGTCGCGGAGCGACGCGGGCTCCCCCGCATCGCTCGACGCTCGCTCGCCGCGAAGAGCGCCTGGGACGCGCGCGCGTGGTCGCGCCCGTCCCGGACGGCGCCCGCGCGCGTGAAGAGGCTCCGCCTCCCCTGCGCCGCCGCCTGGCCTCTCCTCCGCGACCGACGCGGTCCCCGCTCGTCTCGCTAAGGGACCGCGGGTGAAGGCTCTACTTCTTGCCCTCGGCCTTGGCGGCCTTCTTGGCCTCTTTCTTGGCCGCGTCGAGCGCCTTCTTCACGTCCTTGTCGGTCTTGCGGATCTTGAGGGCCGCCGTGAAGGCGGTGATCGCCTCGGCCCATTGGGCCTTGGCGACCATCGTGTGACCGCGCAGGACCAGCGACTCGAAGGTCGGCTTCACCCCGAGCTTGTCGAGCTCCTCGAGGAGCGGCACGAGGTCGTCCCACGCCTTCATGGCGCGCATGATCTTGCCCTCGCCGACCAGCGCCTCCGAGAGCGGCTGAGCCACGCCCTGCGTCTCGGGCGCGAGCGCGAGGATGCAGCGGAAGATCTGCCCGGCGTCCGCGAAGCGGCCCTCACCGAGGACCTTCTTCCCGGTGGTCAGCGCGGTCTCCGGCATCTTCTTGCCGATCCGCTCGATCGCCTCGTGCTTCGGATCGAGCTCCTTGAGCGCGGCGAGGTAGTCGCGCACGCTCTCGCCGGGCGGCTCGCAGAAGCGCCCCTCGCTGAGCGCCAGGTCCGCCTTGGCCGCGATCACCAGCGGGTCCGGCGCCTCGGCGATCGGCTTCGGCTTGGCCAGATCCTTCTGGACCTCCTCGAGCTTGGTCTCCGAGACCTCCTTGGTCTCCGGCTCCTCGACGGTCTTCTTCGCCGGCGCGGGGTCGGGAGGCGGCGGCGAGCCGCCGAAGATCGAGGGCCCGAAGAGCACCATCACCACCGCGACGGTCCCGGCTCC